>JAYWHF010000295.1:0-3678 GCA_043777855.1 Gammaproteobacteria bacterium
ATTTTTGCTTTAAAGAAGCCTTGTCGAAATTCCGTGTCGCAGGCTAACAAGCAACGGACGACAATTTTCCGCACGAAGACAAAACTACACTGAAGAAAATAGTTTGTGTTGAAGTGCGTGATGAGTGGTTTTAGGTATTAATGAAAGGCTTAAAAATGCTATGAACGGTAATTGCGGCATCAAAAAATCATAGGGTGGCGGCTAAGGATCGCACAAAGGATTTTTTTTTCAGAAAAATATCTTAAAAAAAGGGGGGGGGTAAATACTGACTAATTTTTCGAATTGATGAAGTTTAGATTTTTAAAAAATAAAGGAAAAAAATACCTATTCGAATTAATTTAGTTTTATCTTCGTTGGCAAGTAGTTGTGCGCCTGTCCACTTTTTTAGTAAAAAAATGCAGCTGCCAATAGAGCTGCGAATATGCCGAGTTTGCCGAGTGAAACTATGGCCGAACTCAATAAGTCAAGCAGAGTCTGAAAATCGCTGTCTAGCCAGCTAGAAAAAGCGACCCAGACATCATCTAACCAATTTACGAACGAAATAAGCCAGTATAAAAGGACTAGGCAAATGACCGAGAATATAGTTAATAAGACACTCATCGATAGGTTCCTGATTAGGTAACTGCTCTTGGCTTCATGCGTGGTGCGCTGGAAGAAATGGTTGTAGCCTTGGCGGCTCGTTGTTTGTCACTTAACGGCTAGCACAATACCCAATGCATGCTGTGCTGATAATGTAGTGAGCGTTTTTCTATTCGGTGTGGGCAGGCTCAAATACTATTCCAGCTAATTTATCCAGCGGTAGCGTATTTGTTTCTACCAATGAACCATCCACTTGCTCAATATACAGCGCCGCTATTCCATTCATATTTGCAATAGGGGTGCCTGCTTCACGGCCCAAACACAAAAGTGCTGTTGACCATGCGTCGGCCAAGGTGGGGTCCGGATGCGCTACGGTCACTGAAACCGTGGTGTGTTCAACGGGTTTTCCGCTGCGGGCATCGAGGATATGGCTATAGCGCTTGCCGTTGTTGTCAAAATAGTGTCGGTAAGTTCCGGACGTCATCAGCGACATGGGCTCGCCAGAATTAAAGACAACAATTTTTTCTAATTGGCGTTCGTTAGGCAGGGGCTTTTCCAGCGCAATACGCCAGCGCTTTCCGTCGGGTTTTTTGCCGCGTGTTTTTAACTCGCCACCAATTTCGACGAGATAGTTTTCAATATGATGCGCCTCGAGAATATGTGCGAGGCGACCAACGCTGTAGCCTTGACCGATTGATGAGAGGTCTATGCGTAAGTTAGGAAGACTTTTGCGCAGGTGAGTGCTATCTATTGTTTCCAGTTTTTTCATGCCGACAAGGCTAAGTGTTTCTTTAAGTGTTGTTTCGTCGGGCAAGCTGAAAGTGTCTTTTTTAAAGCCCCACAACTCAAATAAAGGTGTAATTGTTAAGTCATAGCAACCGCGACTAGCATCGCTAATGTGGCGCGCCACTTCAATAAGTTGGACGATTTCTTCGCTGATTTCCTGCGGTTCTGTCGTGCGTTGCGCATTAAATTTTTCAATGGCTGAATCATCGCGATAGTTGGAAATAGCGGCATCAAGACGATTTAACTCGTTATTGATTTCCATCTCTATGGCTGGCACTTTCGATGTGTCTTTTAGATAAAAGGAGATATGGTAAGTCGTTCCTTGGGCAAAACCTTCTAGGTGGGTGAGTTCTACTTTGGGGGTACACGCGGTTAAGGCGACCATCAAGAAAAGCGTCAGGTTGTTCATACAACCTCTATGGCTGCGGTTGCCACTTAGCACTCTTGTTCACCGCCAAAAGCAGCTAACAGGGCGCGGATGAAATGCGTTAGTTCTCCGGCCATAATTGCAAAATCTGCATCGAACTGCTCAGCTTTACTCTCGGGGTTGCGCTCGTTGGCCTTTTCGCTAATCACATCGTCAAACTTTAGCCGCTTTATCGCCAGCTGCTCATCAATAATGCAGTTAATGGATTCCTTCCAGATCAAGGCAAGTTTGCTAACGAACATGCCGCTGTTGAGGTGGTTAAGCATTTCATTGGCGGTGAGGTCTTGTTTTTTGCAACGAATGACGCGGTCATCTTTACCTGCTTGTAACTCGCACTCTTCGCCTAATTCAAACTCGCTCGGCAGTTTTCCAGTTTGCAGCCAATGTGTCATGACCTGAGTTGGAAGGTTTTTAGCGGTGATGGGAATGCACTTTACACTGCCGAGTGCTTCGCGTAATTTGCTGAGTAAATCTTCTGCGCGCGTTGCTGATGCGGCGTTGATGATAATGAGATTTTCTTGCGGTGCAATATAAGCAAAGTCCAGTGATGATTTTGCAAATGCTTTTGGCAGCATCGAAAAAATAATATCATCTTTTAAATTTGATCGCTCTTTACGGCCAACGTTGCGTGACTCAGCTTCACTAATGGCGAGTGCTTTTTCTTCTAGTTGTTCGTTAATTACTGATGAAGGCAGAATTTTCTCTTGTTTTTTTGCGCATATCATCACGTACCCGTTTGTCGTATGAAAATATTCGCTACCGTGACGGCCAAGCGGCGGCACAAAACCGTAGCGAAACCTATCCAAGCTGCCGCAAGGATTAAAACCAAAAGCTTCAAGTGCCGTGTTGAGCTCTTCATTGGTGTGTGACCATTGTTCGGTAAGGCGGTACAGGCGCAGGTTTTTAAACCACATTTAATTTCATTCCAAAAAAATAATCGCGACGCAGATTGTGTAATCTGGTCGCGATTAATAAAAAGTCGTCGTGCTTAATTGAGTGGCATTTTCTGATTGCTTTTGTATGCATCAGGAATGCAACAATTAACCCACAATATCAAGCAATTCAACTTCAAAAACCAGCGCGGCAAAAGGCGCAATACTCGCACCCGCGCCGCGTTCGCCATAGGCCAGTTCATGCGGAATATATAAACGCCATTTGGAACCCACAGGCATCAATTGCAGTGCCTCAGTCCAGCCGGCAATAACGCCGTTGACTGGGAAATCTATCGGTTGACCGCGAGAGACTGAGCTGTCAAAAACGGTGCCGTCGATAAGTGTCCCGTGATAATGCGTTTTCACTTTTGACGTGGCGGTTGGAATAGCGCCAGTACCTTGCGTAATCACTTCGTATTGCAAGCCTGAATCGGTGATAGTGATGCCATCTTTCTTGGCATTTTCCGCAAGAAAATGCTCGCCTTCCTTCGCTTGCATGCCGGATTGAGCGGCTTGTTTGGCTTGCATTTGCGTACCGATTATACGGAAAGCCTCTTCGAGTTCTGGGCGCGCAACTTGGCTTTCTTTGCCAGTCAATGCGTCTATGACGCCTTGGGCAACGGCTTGCGCATCGACGCCGTCGAAAGGATTGGATGCTAATTGCTCGCCCATTTGGCGGCCAACGCCATAGCTAACGCGCAGTTCGGTGGTGTTGTATTGGTCAGACATAAAAATTCTCAGCAGTGTTTTAACGGGGCGCGAAGTCTATCAGATTAAGAGGGGCTTTTTTCAGATTCGGCGTCGCTTATGATTTGGTTTTCGTGAGGGGCTACGCCTTGTACTTCGTTAATAAATATTCCCCAGAATGCGATAAACAGAGCTGCTACTAAGGGGCCAATAACGAAGCCATTGATGCCAAAGAGAGCAATTCCTCCCAGTGTAGAAAGCAACACT
>JAYWHF010000296.1:0-3670 GCA_043777855.1 Gammaproteobacteria bacterium
CCACTTTTCTGTTTAACCTATTTAATCTATACACTGAGAATCGGTGGGGTTAAACTCGTCAGCTGCTACCTAAAACACGCTGTTTTTGAACCGTGCCGATTATTCTTATCTTAGCCTCAATCACCTAAGCTATTTCTGACAACCAGTAGATAACTTTCTACAAAGATTGCAGCTTTAGCGACTTCCTTCTTTTGAGAAAATCCGTAGCATTCAATACGCAAGGACATAGTCAAAACAGGATGTTACGTTGCTGATTAAACCAGCCAGAAGCTTTTACGATATTTTGTAAAACCAATTGGCAATGGCTGAAAAACATTTTTCTAATTTTTTATACATCACACAAAGGATTTTTTATGAAAACTCAATTAGTGAAACAAGTAGTAATGCAAGAAACAAAAACAGCGTTGGTGGTGAAGAGTGGGGTTAAGGCTGGGCCACTTATTCGTGTTATTTCTCATTAATTAATTCCGCTATTTTTTTGTGGTTGCCCTAGAGGCGCAACATCTTGCGTCTCATTTACCAGCCAATAAATCGGCCAATTAGGCCTAAATAATTCTCCATTTATTTGAAATTATAGTTTACTATCAACAAGATACTAAACTAACAATGCGGCCATTTAAGCGGCCACAGGTGTGCTCCGCAGGGTTTTGTTATGGCCACTTCTATTTTGGATATCTCACCTTTTATCCCCAGTGACAGAACGCTGTCGCAATCCCCCTTGCCGGATAAAGTTGTGGCACTGATTGGCCACTCGGCAAAGTTAACCGGCCAATTCGCCCCATTAACCTTGGCTCGTATCGAGCAGCATATGGCAGCCATTAACGCCTACTATTCCAACCTGATTGAGGGCAATTCAACTCGTCCGCATGAAATTCGTGCGGCTCAGCTCGGCAAGTATAGTGGTGACCCGGCTAAGCGTGATTTACAGCAAGAATCTCTAGCGCACATGCAGGTACAAGAGTGGCTGATTGAGCAAAAACCGAGTGTGGATGTGTTGTTTACGCCCGAATTTATGTGTCGTTTGCATCGGGAATTTTATCAGCGTGTGCCTGAAAGTTTGTGGATAATTAAAGATGAGAAGGGTAAAGCGGTTGATAAAATCGTACCCGGCAAATGGCGCGAGCGACCTGTTATTGTTGGCCAGCATGTTCCTCCTGAAGCAGAAGATCTCGCCGCACTTATGGTGAGTTTTTGCGAAACCTATAATCCCCAAAAATTCAGCGGCGACCGCAAAATTATCGCCATCATGGCGGCGCATCATCGCCTCGCATGGATTCACCCGTTTATGGATGGCAACGGTAGGGTGGGGCGTTTGTTTACCGATGCAGCGTTAAAGGCGATAGGTTTAGATAGTTACGGCGCGTGGTGCTTAAGCCGCGGTTTGGCACGATCATCTACGCAATATAAAAGCTTGTTGTCGAATGCCGATGCGCCACGCCAAGGCGATTATGATGGGCGTGGTCATTTAACCGAAAAAGGTTTAGTGAGTTTTTGCGATTACATGTTGGATACTGCAATCGATCAAGTAACCTACATCAGCGAATTACTTGATCTTACTAAAATGCGTCAACGCATAGAAACCTATGTTGTTGCACGAAATGATGATCGCGTAGCAGGTATAAGCGCGGCTTTAAAATCAACAGCCAGCTTAATTTTATTTACGGCTTTCCAGCGTGGTGAAATTGATCGCGCGCAAGCGTTAGAATTTTGTGCCATGCCTGAACGCAGCGCGCGCCGTGTGTTGAGCCAATTAAAAAGTGAAGGTCTGCTAAGTGAAACCAGCAGTAAATCCCCTTTACGCTGGGAAATTCCAGAACATGCAGAGCCTTGGTATTTCCCGAACCTTACGGCTTAATGGAGACGCCATTGTTTTTTTAAATGCACTTACCTAACTAGAGATTAGAGCCAAATACCCCTTCAACACAATCTAAATAGTAGTGAAGGGCCTGTGAAATTCTTGATAATTTTGCATTTTTTCCTGAGAAATAACACAAAATAAAAACACGGCTTTAAAAAACTTAATCGGGCGGCATGAATTTACGGCATGTCGAGTTCCAAAGGCCGTTTACGTTAACCTGCCTAAAAATAATAGCCAACCCATCGCGAATTTTTCCAGCAGTAAAAATACGAGCATCACGCCACGGGTTTGCTGCCATTATCCATTGCAATTCGTTTGCCGGTTTGAGTGAAAGCAATTGAATTAAGCCGTAGCCAATGGTGGTTAATTGCACCCAGCGACTCAGCGCTTGTCGTTTTTGTTGCCAGGCTTCTTTTAAACCCCATGATTGCTTTAAATCATGGAATGCTGTTTCGATAGCCCAGCGTTTTGCATAAGCAATTATGATTTCTTTTGCGCTCATTGTTGTATCGGTGGATAACAATAAACGCATTTTTCGCCAACCTTTTTTTCATCTGAAAATTCACTCCACACGGCATGTACCGGCTTCGCATTTAAAAATCGCGCAAGCAATACCGCAGAAAGATAACGAACGCGCTGCGACTTTCCGTAAAGTGGTAATACATCTTCCGTTATTGGCAGAGCATCAATATTGTCGCGTGTAAATTTAGCACCGTATTTCGCAGGACGACCGCGTTTCACCGCAATATTTTTTTCTGGCGCAAAGTACAAGCGCGTATCAATTCGTATTTGACCGATCACGTGCATTTCTTGTGCGAGCATGGCGGCAATCAAATCACCACGCATGTACCAGCTATCCATCAGTAGGCGCACTTTTTTGCCTAAAAACAAGTCAAAAACGCTACGAATTAGTACCTCTGCTGCGCGCAATTTTCCGCTGTTTCCTGCATTAGGCATCAGGCGAGATAACAAGGGTATGGCTGTGTTTGGCCCGCTGGCGCGTGCAGTGACTAACGCAAGCGTCACCCAACACTGCCCCAAAACATAGCTCGCCAAATTAGGTTTATTGCCATGCTGATGATGTATTTTACTGGCCGGTGCTTTTGCTGACGAGCGTAACACTAGGGTGTCGTCAATGGCCAAATAAATAATGTCATCATTAATTTGTGTAAGTGCTATTCGTACAAACGTGCGCGCCAGCTTCAGCCACGACCATTTACCTTTTTGCAAACATTTGTAATAACTTGTCCAATGTTTGTGTGTGTCGATAATGAGCCATGCCTGGGTTACAAATCCCGATGAACTGAGCATGGCGCCGATTAATAACTCCAAACACGTTCGGACAATTCTTGGTGGTAGAGTTTCCCCAAAAATTGTTATCCAATTACACAGTTCACTTGGGATGGTGGTACATCCTTTAGTGCGCATCGCGGCCTCCAGAAATTCATTCAACAAATTTCTGAAGGCCGTTTTTCTGATAGCAGTCTTTAAAAAAGACTGCTATCAGAAAAACGGCAAAAATTTTTCGGCGCTAGTGTCAAGCCCTATTTGCTATTTTTTTAAAGTCTGAAACTCTAATCTCTAGTTATTGGATACAGAAGCCGCGACTGAGTTAACTCTGAGTAAGCTTAGTGCGCTAGAGCCTGACGATGCAAAACACCTGAAAAAATTTACTAAAGGTGATGTTATCGTGGTGCCCACAGAGGCGGGTATTGATACGTATTTATATTGGTCGGGTGAAACTTTTGTTATTTATGAGCCCTTAACTACACCATAGTTATTCGTAAGCGTAAGTAAATTATTTTGAATCAA
>JAYWHF010000297.1:0-10278 GCA_043777855.1 Gammaproteobacteria bacterium
TAAAACTCGCCGTAAATACTTCCCTGTAGGCTCGAATCGGCATCCATGCCTCATACGGTTTTAAATCAAACAGTATTCTTTATTTGTGCCCCGCAAGTATGTGTGTACGAACGCAATAGATCTATGGGGCCATTGCGCTCCGAGAAAGAAATTATTATTGCATCACTCGCCGAAATTTTCACCAAAAAGTTCGGCTCCAATAGGGGCTTGTCTAGCATTAGCTTTCTATCAGATAAAATCGTGAAATATTTACTGACAAAATTTTTAATCTGCAGCGAAGGTATTAAAAAGTTAGCACTCGATAAAAAATAGTGCTCGATGATGCGTAAATTATTTTTTTACCGCATTTAGGCGACATTATTTCCGTGCAAAAGTCTCATTGTAGTATTCATTATGTGACATGAAACGCAAAAAAATTACACAAATAGAAAATAGTGATTGAATAGACTGTTTTTGAAATAATCTTTCTATAGCCTTCACAGCTATCGTTAAGCTAGCCGTTAAACGCGCCGTTAAATTAACCATCAGTTAACGCGTTTTGTTTAATGTAACGATAAATATTGCGGAGCGAACTAAGTGATTCATAGCCGAATATTTCTAAGAGCTAATTCGCACACGCATCCAGATCTTACTTAATATAGGCATACTGTTATGAAAAAAGTTATGAAAAAAATTCTCTTTTCGAGTTCTTCATGCGCACTTGTAGCGGCACTCTTGTCACTACCTGCTAGCGCTTTTTCAATCTCCGTTAAGGAGTGTTCTGTGGGCGTTAGTGGCAGCTCCATTGAAGCCGCAAAAGCTGCATTTGCAAAAACCTGTGGCCCTCAGGAGCCTAAATATTGCGGCACCAAGATTAGTGCTAGCGGGTTCGCATCAACCAATTGCAGCACCCAGTTGCCCATGGTTTTTTCGAGCCGCGCATCTAGCAGCACCCCCACTAGCGCCACCGCATCCAGCATCGTGGACATTAGCTCTGAAATAACCAAAAGCACTACCCCTAGCTCAGCAACTGGCAACACGAGCAGCGTAGTTTCTTCATCAGGCACAAGCACTGTCACCGCATGCGCCCTTACCGCTCCGGGCGATTCGATCGCTACAGCATTGGCGAGGTTTGCCGTGCGCTGTGGCCCGCAGCCAGTTAACTATTGCCTCACGAAACGCTTCTCTGGCATCGGCCCTTACACAACCTGCAGCACTAACAATCCTGTAATTGTTGTTCCAGTAATGCCAGCTTCCGGAACCTTGCGTTTAGAGGCAGAAGATTTCGCGCGCAACTCCGATACGACACCTGAAAACCTAGGCGGTCGCTATCGCACGGGCTCAGCTGACATTCAAAGAACCAGCGACATCGGTGGTGGGTACAACATCGGCTGGACCGCGAAAGGTGAATGGCTCGAATATGACTTAGTAACGCTAAGGGATGGACAATATTCAATTCAATTTAGAACAGCATCTCCCTTCGACACTAGCTTAGTATCCGTTTACGTCGACGGTGAAGTTCGCTTAATGAATCAATCTCTTCCTTACACTGCGGGTTATCAAACGTTTGGCAATACAACAATGGACATGGGCTTCTTGACACAAGGCAAACACACTATTCGTGTGCAGGTAGAAAACGGCGGCTTCAATATTAACTGGCTCGAGATTCTTAACTGATTTTTTACGAACTTCCCTCCCCCGGCAAACGGGGGAGGCTTACGGACATTCGCATCAAAAAATTTCACTGCGCAACAATCAGTTCATCTGCTTTTTCAATGACCTTACACATCACTATTTTTACACTTGTATTTACCGCAAAAAAAAGCCGCGATTGCAACACAATTAAAAAATGCCAAAGCCATTATTGGTGCCATCTTGGTTCCCAGCGCGGCTTCGAAACCAGTCGCCCCACAACACATGAACATCCCTCTGATAGGTCTGGGCGCCCCTACTCAGCTCAGCATCGTCAAGTATTTGACGACACTTTTGTGTCGCGGCGTAATAAAAAGTAGCGTGCGTTATCAAAAAAATTATTGGAAGTTCTATTTACAATTCTTTACGGCGAATGCACTTACGCGTAGATCTATTTGCACGCCAGCCACCTGAATAAATGTTAGCCTGCCGCCTAGGTCTTAGACGGGGTGCCGTCACCTAATTTATTATTTTTGTTGATCTTTTTTATTTTTAACGCTTTAAAAGCGGAGGAGAGAATATGCTTAGGAATTTTTTATTTCCATTGACCAAACATTTGCGGAGTTCACTACTGGTTGTTTTTACAACCTTAATTTTAACCCAACAAAGCCACGCAGCACTGCAAAATGGCGACTTTTCAGCAGGAACAACAGGCTGGGCATTAGGACAGTACGGAGGAGCTTCCTCAAACAGCATCGACAATGGTCGATATAAACTTTTGGTAACGCAAGCGGGCTCAGCGTGGTGGAATGTACAACTGCAACAAGGTGGCCAGCTCTTACAACAAGGGAAAAAATACCGCTTAAAGTTTGACGCATTCAAGGGCCCAGAAAATGCGGGGGTCCAGCAAGTAGAAATTAACGTAGGCCAAGCATCCGGTACCTACGCATCCTACACTGAGTTTCCTAATAAACTTTTAACGCTGACAACAACCGCCACGACCTACACATTTCCTTTCACTATGGGCCAGGCAACCGATGCCGCCGCACGCGTTGAATTTAATGCAGGGCTCAATACCGGCAGCTTATATCTCGACAACGTAAGCTTGCAGGAAGTCGTTGATACTGTGCCTCAAGTACAAGTTTCCAGCACAAGCCTGTCATTCGGATCGATTGCTTTAGGGGAGACCAAAACTCAAGCGCTAACACTCACGAACACCGGTGGGGCGCCACTCAATATTTCTAGCATCAGCTCGGACAACCCTGTTTTTACTTTGGCAGGACAAACCTCGTTGAACCTAGCCGCCGGCGCAAGCGCAACCATCACTCTTACCTACCAACCCAGCGCGTTGGGCAACAGTACCGGCACGCTAAGAATTGATAGTAATGCGCAGAACCAACCACAATTACTGATTAGCCTAAGCGGAAAAGCCGTAGACGTTGGAACAACAATAGGCTACCAACCCAAGAGTGACTTTTTGTTGCACCCTGAGTTAGCGCTCGATTTTGTAAAAAGCACAGCCGAGTTTCGTTTGCTGACACGCGATAACGTTAAAGGTGGCTTCAACACCTTCATCAATCGTAATGGTTCGCCATCAGGCGCAAATCAAAAATCAATGAACGGACAATCTCGTTTGGCCTATGGTTTCGTTCGCACATTTCAGCTGACGGGCGATGAGAAATATTTGGAAAATGCCCATCATGCATTAACATTTTTGTACGACCATGGATGGCAAGACGGCTGGAATTTTGTCACCGACGATGCTGGAACGCCCATTCTTAATCACTGGGGACACACGCGCTGGTGGAGTTTCCAACAACACTACGCACTCTTAGGTATTGGCGCTATGGTAGAAGCCACCGGCGGGCAGATGAACTGGGGCGATGGAGTGGAAACGGATTTGACGTGGTTAAACCGCGGTGTAAACAGTAACTACACTCGCCTTTGGGACGGAAACTTAGCCACGCTAGGTTACTTTGACTTTATTGATAGAAGCTGGACCAACCCAAGCGGCAAAGGTTTTACGCCAACCGTTGATGCCATAACTACCCACGCATCCATTTTAGCCACTATGTTTAATGATGCTCAGCACGAGCAACGTTTGCGTGATTTAGCCGATGTTATTGTTAAACGCTTTGCAGGAAATATGCGCAATGCCACAGTGGGATTTCCAGAATTTTACGATGCCAACTGGAATATTGACGCGACCAATACAACGGCTGATATTGGGCACTTGTATAAAACGTCTTGGGTTTTGTTACGCGCTTTTTTAAATAATCCAACACGTACAGATTATCGCGATGCAGCACATGCTATTTTCGCAAATCTGACGCAAGCGGATACATTTGACAAAGTTAATGGTGGTATTTATTCCACGCTTAACTGGCAAACCGGCGTCACCACTAGCACCAACAAAAATCACTGGAAGCTTGAACAAGGCTTCAACTCTGGAATGATCAACTACTACACCGCTACCAGCCAAGCTGACAAAGATACGTATCTAGAAGTCGCAGATGGTTCAATAGATTTTTATATGAATCGTATGCGTGATACGGCCTTTGGCGATACCTGGTCTGAAATGAATAAGGACGGTACCGTCATAGTGGACGCCGACAAAGGCGGCCTATTCACCGCCGGTTATCATTCCATTGAGCTGGGCTATTACGTTTACATGTACGGCAACCTTTACTATCACCTGAAGCCCGTACAGCTGTATTACAAATACCCTATTGCGGCTCAGGCACGCGCTATTAAATTAACACCGATTGATATTGAAGATAACCAGCTTATTGTAACGGCCGTTGAGAAAGACGGTGTTCCCTACACGGCCTTCAATGGCACGTCGCGTACGCTTCAATTGCCAGCGGGAACCGGGGGTAAATTCAAAGTGACATTTGAAAGACCAGCCGTGGGTTCTAGCAGCTCCTCTAGTGTTGCGTCGAGCAAACCGTCAAGCGTTGCCTCAAGCAAATTGTCCAGTATCGCGTCGAGCAAACCGTCAAGCGTTGCCTCAAGCAAACTGTCCAGTATCGCGTCGAGCAAACCGTCAAGTGTGGCCTCAAGCAAATTGTCCAGTATTGCGTCGAGCAAACCGTCAAGCGTGGCCTCAAGCAAACTGTCCAGTATCGCGTCGAGCAAGCTGTCAAGCGTGGCCTCAAGCATTGCTTCAAGCAAATTATCGAGCGTCGCATCGAGCAGTAAATCTTCCGCTTCCTCAGTGACCGGCCTCGCGCAAGCGGCATGCACTGTTAAAATAGCGTCAGAGTGGGCGCAAGGGTTTACCGCCAGTGTTGACATTGAGAATTTGAGCACCACCGCCATTACGGGCTGGCAATTACAAATTCAATTCTTACAGCCCTATGCCTTCATGAGCGCTTGGAACGCGTCATCATCCAGCCCAACTTCAGCAGGGTTTACGGCTAGTAATTTCGATTGGAATGCGGCTATCGCGCCAGGGCAAAAAGTTAGCTTTGGTTTCCAAGCGGGTAAGCTCTCCGAGGGAAGTGCATCAGTCTCGGTGAAAGGGACGATTTGTCGTTGATCTAAACTGTTGATCTAAATTATTGATCTCGTATTAAAAAAAGCCTCATGTTGTATGAGGCTTTTTTTTAAGTTACCTTCCTGCTTTCAGCAAGTCCCAATATTTTAAATACATCAATCCCGCCTCGCCTACATCGGTATGGATACTGCCTCTCGCTACATCTTCTTTGCTCGGAAATACCATTTTATTGTTGCGTAGCTTTTCATCTAACAACAGCGTTGCCGCCGTATTGGGAGCCGGGTAGCCTAACTCTTCGATGCAGGCTTTGCCGCTTTCCGCGCGCAGCATAAAGTCGATAAATTTGTGCGCAGCGTCTATATTTACAGCACCTTGGGGTATCACAAAACTGTCAATCCAAATCACTGCACCTTCTTCAGGATACACATATTGGAGGTTTTCCATTTCTTGCGACGCCTTGTAAGCCTCACCGTTCCAAATCGCCCCAATGCTAACATTACCTTGAATTAAAGGCGTTTTAGGCGAATCAGAATTAAACGTTTTTACACTAGGCATCAAGGCTTTCAGTTTTTCGAACGCACATTTAATTTCCGCTTCGTTCGTACTGTTATCGTTAAAACCACACACACGTAAACCTATGTAAAAATTATCACGCACGTCATCCATCAACATAATTTTTCCCACGTACTCCGGCTTCCACAAATCAGCCCATTTTTTAATTTTACTTGCATCAACATTGTTGCCATTGATGGCAATCGCGGTGCTTCCCCACAAATAAGGGACACTGTATTGATTGTCGGGGTCATGGACTTTATTCATCGCCGACGCATCTAGGTTGATGTAATTTTTCAATGCCGTTTTGTTGATAGGTTGCAGCAATCCCTCTTTGCGCATTTTCTCCACATAAAAAGTTGAAGGGACAACTATGTCGTAACCTTTGCCGCCCAGTAATTTTAGTTTGGCGTACATCGCCTCATTGCTTTCATAGGTCGCATATTCAACTTCGATACCAGTTTCTTTGGTGAAGGCCTCGAGTACGGTTTCGGGTAAATATTCGGTCCAGTTGTAGATAACTAGCTTTTGTTTTTCTCCTGCCGGAACAGATTCAGCGATAGCTTCCGGTGTTGCAACAGATGCATCCGCTGAAGGAGCTTGAGCCTCTTTTTTGGAACAACCAACAATGAATAATGAACAACCAACAAGGAATAATACAGAGAGTAACGCTAACCATTTTTTCATTTAATTCTTCTCCCGCAATAAGAGTTGAGAAATAATTACTAACACTAAAGAAAACACGAGCAACACCGTAGAAATAGCATTAACTTCTGGCGAAACGCCAACCCGAACCATTGAGTAGACCTTTAAGGGCAGAATTTCATAACCCGGCCCAGTTACAAATGCGCTTACGATGACATCGTCCAATGACAGCGTAAAGCTTAGCAACCACCCAGCCGCCACCGCCGGTAGCGCAAGGGGTAATATTATCTTGATAAATACTTTACCTTCGGTAGCACCCAAATCTCGTGCTGCTTCAAGCATTTTCATGTCAAATCCTTTTAACCGTGAGTACACCGCCACGATCACAAACGGCAAACAAAATGTGATGTGACCCAATAACAACGACCAGAAACCTAACTGAATACCCAGCAAGATAAAAATAATCAGCAAGGCAATCGCTAATACAATTTCTGGAGTGAGCATGCTAATAAAAACCATCGACGACAAAATTGCTTTGCCTTTAAATTGATAACGATGTAAAGCTACAGCAGCGAGCGTGCCAATAATGGTTGCAATACTCGCTGCCGTAATGGCTATCAACAGCGAGTGCCCTGCAGCCTGCATAAGGCTTTCATTGGCAAATAATTTCTCATACCATTTTAAGGTGAAACCGTCCCAGCGAATGCCATATTTTGATGCATTAAAGGAGTTAACGACCAACACCGCAATAGGCAAATAGAGCAAAAACAACACTCCGATTAAATAGCTCAAACGGAGGAGATTGGTGCCTTTAAAAGTCGGAGCCATTAATGCCACCTTGTTTATTCACGAAGTTCGCGGCTTTGTAATAAAGCCACAACATAAAGCCGAGTAACACTATCAGCATAACGCTGAGCGCAGAACCAAAGGGCCAATCACGCGCGAGTAAAAATTGAGTTTTGATGACATTACCGAGCAGTAAATTTTTTGCACCGCCTAACAAATCTGAAATGTAAAACATACCCATGGCAGGCAATAGCACCATAAGACAACCAGCTATTATACCGGGCGACGTCAATGGAATTGTGATGTGCCAAAACCGACTCCAAGCGCCGGCACCGAGATCTTGCGCCGCTTGGTACAAACGCATATCCAGTTTTTCAATGGCAGAATATAGCGGCAAAATCATGAATGGAATACAGATGTAACTGAGACCCACGATGACTGCAAATTGTGTATAGAGCAGCTGCAATGGCTCATCAATAATTCTCAAACTCACTAAAATATAATTAATAATTCCTTGGTTGCCGAGCAAAAACTGAAGCGCGTAAGTGCGCACCAACGAGTTGGTCCAGAAGGGCAGTATCACCAGAAATAGAACAATGGGTTGCCACTTTTTCGGTAATTTAGCCACACACATGGCAAAGGGATAACCTATCACCAAACAGACCAGCATTGTTTCTATGGACATGAGTAAGGAATCCCAAAGAACTTGCAGATAAAGCGTATCTAAAGTGCGCAAATAGCTATCGGTATTAATCGGTAAACTAACGGTGGCGGTTACATCGCGCGTTAAAAAACTCGTGATAACAACGAGTAAGTTGGGCATAAAAACAAACAGCGTGAGCCACACACTCGCAAGCCCTATCGCCCAAAAGCGAAATTGACCGACGTACTTTATAAAGCGTAACGGGATTTTAGTGCTAGATCGACTCATAGGGCATCACCACCTCCCAACCTGGAACCCACTTTACCGCAACGCTTTGATTCAAACTGTAATCAAAGGAAGGGTCGTCCTCATCAAAAAACTCGCTAGCGATTAACTCCACTCCCGAAGGTAACCTAATCACAGAGTCCAAGGTTTTGCCCTTGTAGTTTCGTTCAACGATAGTTCCCGTTAACACTTGGTCGGCATGGGGCTCGTCAATGTACTCAACACGAAGATCCTCTGGCCGCAAAAGCACATTGACCTTATCTCCCACTTTAAAACTGTGTTCCGCATGCAGGGCCCACTGCATGCCTTCGACCTTTACTTCATATTGATGATTGCCATCAATCGCGACAATAATGCCATCGAGCTGGTTTATTTCACCAATAAAACGAGCGACAAATAAATTGGCTGGTTGCTCATAAATTTCACGCGGCGTGCCCAGTTGTTGCACTATGCCTTGGTGCATTACGAGCACGCGATCTGACATGGACAACGCTTCTTCTTGATCGTGAGTTACATAGACAAAGGTGATGCCAAGTTTGCGCTGCAAACGCTTGAGTTCAATCTGCATTTGTTGGCGCAACTTATAATCGAGAGCAGACAAAGATTCATCAAGCAGCAACAATTTAGGACGATTAACTACTGCCCGTGCAATAGCCACTCGCTGTTGTTGGCCACCAGACAACTGCGCGGGCTTACGATCTAAAAAGTCGCCAAGGCGCACCATCTCCAACGCCTCTGTGACACGCGGCTTTATCTGATCTTTAGCCACGCCACTCATTCTCAAACCGAAGGCAACATTTTCAAACACACTCATGTGCGGAAACAACGCATAACTTTGGAAAACTGTATTGACCGGGCGCGTTTCAGCAGGGAGCGCACTAATTTCTTCACCGGCCAAATGAATCTCACCAACGTCGGCATGTTCCAAGCCTGCAATCATCCGTAATACCGTCGTTTTTCCACAGCCCGAGGGGCCAAGCAGCGTGAAAAATTCTCCGTCATAAACGGTGAGATTAAAATCATTCAAGACGATATTACGTCCATAGGTTTTGGATAAATTTTTTAGCACTAGCAGGGGGCGCGGCTCGCTCAACTCGTCGGTGCTCCTGTTTGGTTTTGAGGCGTTGGCCCTTTTGTTAATTACGTTTTTTATAGGTAATTTAAACGGTAGGCAGGAAGAAACACGCCGGCATTTTACTCACACAAAGCGGCAAAAATCCAGCAATACGCTAGCAGAATCCGCGCGCGTCGACTTTGTTAAAATCGGACTGAAAGCTGAGGAACTCGGTAAAATTTAGCGACGGGGCAAACCAAGAAAGAGAAATTTAAACCTGCCTAGCCCCGCGTAAGAGGCTAGGCAGTACCTCTTGAAAGAGGCTAGCTGGTTAAGGGTTAAATGGGACGACCGCCGTAGTCTGGCGCCGGCTTTTTCGGCGGGTCGGCAGTGACATTCGGTTTTACTTCATCTATTTTGCCGCCACGGGCCAGAAAAGCGGCCATTTGATCTTCTAGTTCAGCCCGAATTTTCTGCCTTGATGCGATACTGAAATCTTCGATTGCTTCAACAGCGGCAGCCTTGCTGCTCACAGAATAGGTGGCGTCGTCGCTGCTTGGCAGCTCTTCATCAACTTCATCTTCCTCGTCGTCAACCGGCTCTTCGATATCATCTTCTTCACTTGTGAGGTCATCGCTCATATTTTTCACCTATATCTTGTTTCAAATATTTATTACATCTATTAAATCTAGTACATCTGCTACATCTACGAGCCAGCGCTTGACGTCCAAACAACTGGCGATGCCTAATTTATAGCTCAGAGTTTACAAAACGTCATCACCCGAGACATAAAA
This sequence comes from Gammaproteobacteria bacterium, assembly GCA_043777855.1. Taxonomy (GTDB): domain Bacteria; phylum Pseudomonadota; class Gammaproteobacteria; order Pseudomonadales; family Cellvibrionaceae; genus Cellvibrio. The sequence goes on from JAYWHF010000297.1 coordinate 9,870, forward strand.
AATTTAAAATATTAATTTTAAGCGAAGAACTCACAGATACTACGGCCACTGTGTTGAACTCGACGCATTCTACTGTGCGCTTACACCAATGTAACGAATATCGCCGGAAAAATTCTGCGCTGCCAACTTCATGCACTCATTAAGCTACCTTGGGCTTTTCAAATAACTGATTTTTTGTTCGGATGTATTACTAAAGTGCGCGGAGAACGCACTGCGTCTGAAAAACAACTGTGTCTAAAAAATAACCATAAAAAAAGCGCACATAACGTGCGCTTTACTTCCAACACTTAACTTAAATTGCTTCTGAGCCCGTTTCACCGGTACGAATACGAATAATTTCTTCGAGTGGGGTGATGAAAATTTTACCATCGCCAATTTTCCCTGTGTGTGCAGCCTTACTAATTGCCTC
>JAYWHF010000298.1:0-3665 GCA_043777855.1 Gammaproteobacteria bacterium
CAGTGCAGCGCCATTGATGATCAGGGTACCGCCGTCGGAATCTTTGATCATGTCGCGGCCGAAGTTGCCGGTGAATGAGTAGGTGTCGTTGCCGGTGCCCCCTTCTAAAATGTCATTTCCGTCACCGCCATCTAGGGTGTCGGCTCCGTCTGTTACGGCGAAAGTTCCGTCGCCGCCGTAGAGGTGGTCTGAGTCTTTGCCGCCATCTAAAATATCGTTATTCAAACCACCGTACAGAAAATCGTAACCATCGCCACCTTTTAGCGTATCGTTATCGGCACCACCTTCAAGCAAGTCATTTCCGCCTCCACCTTCAAGAATATCGTCTCCTTTTAACCCTAATAAATAATCATTTCCAGCAAATCCTGAAATATTGTCAGCATTATTACTGCCTTCAAAAATATTATTTTTTTCATTACCAACATGTAAATTATTCATAGCAGAAAAATCCAATGCTACGCTTTGAGCATCATCAAAATCAGGTAATTTTACTGCAGCGTTATCAATTCCTCCATAAGAAAGACCACCATCGTTTACTACTAAATTACGAATAATATTTACTGCTTTAGGAGCATCTCCATAAGTTGATGCTATAGCCTGTTCAGGCGAAGAAAAATCATCAAAGAAGTAACCAAACTCTGCATTTCTTGCAGTGACGTCATCAAAAATATCAGCAACAACGTACGCACCGATACCTACAATTATGACTGGAGCTAACGCGACAGCCAAAGCGGCACCAACAGTTGTAGCTCCCCCTACAACTGCACCTACCAAAAACGTTGAGAGCGCTGCTGTTGTAACAGCAGCAGCTGTAACAACAATTGTTTTAGTAAGCAATCTTGCGATTTCACGAGCATCACCTGCCTGATAAGCAGAGTTCAGCTCTACAGCTGTAAACCCAAGACCAATCCATCCGGCTTTTGAGGCCAAAAATGATATCGCTTTTTTTGACTTCTCTAATACGTTAATCGAGTCTTGTGCGTAAGTAACTGCAGCAGAAAAATCTGCCTTTATTGCTGTAAGCGCTTTATTTAATACTTCGGTTTTATATGTTCCACTAGCAGCATTTTTCTTCAACCACTCATACTGTAAATTGTTCGCCTTATTAAATGAAGAGGCTTTAGAATTCATATATTCCGATAAAGAATCTATGGTTCCGCTCAATGTTTGAATAGCATGGGTACCTACAGCTTTTCTTTCAAGGCTTTCAAAAAGTGCTTCCAGCGCATCTTTCCCATCATTTATCACAATTTCACTCATTTTGTTTCACTCCGTTTAATAAATAAAATAGCTCGATAGCATAAAATAGTGCCCATTAAACAATAATGGAGACATATCCAACACAATATTGCACCAGCAATAAGCGATAGAGGGTGATGATAAGAACATCGATCACAGCCAAAATACGTAATAGCTCCAGGGTAAAAAACTCCTCCCAAAAAAATAATTATAGAAAAAACACCACAAAGCATAATTTTCATTTTATTGGCTTTTGTTTTATAAAAATTTTTAACAAAAAAAGATGATTCCACAGAAAAGACAAAGGGTAAAATCAAAGATAGAACACCTATCACATGAATAATACTTAAATAGGTAACTGCATATTCAGGGAAATCAGAGTTAATTCTGTTTTTAGCAACATTCCTGATATTAGCTTCCATAAATTGGATGAGTTGTTGAACCAAAGGATAGTCATAAAATCCATCCCAAGGAATCAAATAACATATTAAAATTAAAATCGGAAAATCAAAAATCCATCCCCTTAAAAACATAATCCGAAGATACAGATTCTGAAAAAGATCTACTTTATTTGCGTAATTTTCACCGAACAGCTTGTTAAACATAAATCTCTCTATTTATAAATTTGTGTTTTTATCAGCAGCTTTAAGCGTTGCGCCTTCTAACGCTTGCTTGTAACTACCAGAAAGCTGTTCATCAAGTTTTGAAAGTGATTCATCGCTGCAAATCAGCCTTTCAACCTGAGTACTGGCTTTAGCACAATCAAAACTCGCCGCACAACTCAGTTGTGCAAAAAAGGTTAACAGCAGTGCAAAAAGGTGGATTTTTTTCATAGAGATGCTCTTTGGGTTGAGGTTATGAGAAAAAAGGGGCGAGTGGGTGCCAAGATACGCAACCTACACTGGGTGGGGTTCTGTTGGCCAAGGCCAAGCGGCTTATTGAGGCGTGTTGGGTTGTTGCTGCCATATTCCATATTTACATCCGTTCGTTACGCTGCCATGGGCAGCTCTGTGTTATCCAAACCGGTAGTGCATCGAGGGGTAAATCGTAAGGCGCCAAGCTTAACCGATAAAGACGACGACTGAATAGGGATAAGGTGAGCGCTTTTACAACGCGGCTGAAAAATAGGCTTACCCCATTGAATGGCATTAACACCACCTTTTTCGGTGATGATGTCGTGGCCATCGCCTTTGCGGATTAAGTAAGTGTCGTCACCGTAAATACCGTTTAACAGGTCGTCGCCGCGCCCACCGATAAAATGGGTGCCGCCTTCGTGGCCGGTTAAGGTGTCATTGACTAAGCCACCGGCTAAAAAACTTGCGGCGGAGGATGCCGTGGCCGTTACTGCTTGTTGTGAATTGCTTAGCAGTAAATGGGCGGTGGTAATCTGCGCTTGCGCCATGAGGTCGCAGCCGTTTAAAAAGATATCGTCCGTTAAGGGGGTTGTGGGTGCTGCCCTTGCCGCCGCTGCGGCATCGGCCACGGAGCTGGCGCGAACAATACTGATGGGGTTGTTAACGCCGCCTTGCAAAATAATTTGTTGGCCGTTCCTGAAAAACAGCCCCACATTTTTGTCATCGCTCACCATGTTAAAGTCGGTAAAGCTGTTGATGCCTACCAGCGCGAGTGTGTTGTTACCTTCCTGATCGTTAATGAAGACAGCGGTATTATTTTGCTGGTTACCACCGGGGGTAATAAAGGCTAGGCCGTTGCCATTGGTTTGCTGGGCATTGATCGTGATCGGTGTTTGCGCCGTGATGACTTGGTGCGTATCTAAAATATACACATCGTCTTCCGCACCGCCGTCGAGGTAATCCAGTGTGGCGCCCGCCACTAAAATATCCCTTCCGGCTTCACCAAATAAAGTGTCGCGAACCTGATCGTCGCCGCCGTATAAATAGTCTTCCCCTTCACCACCGCCGAGCGTATCGGTGCCGGTGCCGCCGTCTAAATAGTCGCTTCCGTTATTGCCGGATAAAATGTCGTTGCCATCGCCGCCGTAAAGTATGTCGCTGCTACTGGTTTCATCACCCGAGATTTCATCACCGATCAATATGTCGTGACCCCCGCCCCCCAACAGCAGGTCGTCGCCCCAGCCGCCCGAGAGCAGGTCATCGTCAGCGCCGCCATCCAGCAGGTCATTGCCGTAATCACCCCAGAGCGTATCCTCGTTGGCGCCGCCGTAGAGTTCATCTCTACCCCACCAGCCTTGCAGTAAATCGTCGCCTTCGTCGCCAAAAAGTTGCCCGAATGTTGTGTTGACTATGCCTTCTTTCGTTTCACCCGCGAGCAAATCTACTGGCAACATTTGCAATACGAAGGACACACCATTCGCACGCCCGCCATTCACGCCCGGGTTGGTGTAAGTGAACACCGGATCATTCACCGCGCCTTGATAATCGTAAGTGGACACACCGTAGCCACTC
>JAYWHF010000299.1:0-10248 GCA_043777855.1 Gammaproteobacteria bacterium
GCCAACAACAATAACAGCACCAAAATACTGCCTAGAATTACCGCTGCACGCACCATATACGCTGAACCAAAACGTGTAACACATCGAGTATTAATAAAACTGGACAGCATCAACATACTAATATTGACAGCAAACAATATACCGAACAATTGCTCGCTAACACCAAAATATTTTATGTACACAAAGGGTGCGGCGGTTAAATAGCAGAAAAAACTAAATGAAGAAAAAACAACCGTCGCAATTAAAGGTCGCGCATCGACACGAGAGAGTACGGTTTTGTAGCTTGAAAAAAAAGTAATTTTTTTATTCGGTTCAATAATTTTTATATCGGGCAAATACTTCCACGCAAAAAAAATCATAATCACCGCATAACAAGCAATCACTAGAAATATGGTTTGCCAAACGCTAACCAATAAAATCAAACTGCCAATACTGGGAGCCAACAAAGGCGCAAGCATCATAATCAAGGAAAGGTATGACATGCCCTTAGCTGTGTGCTCTTGATAAAAGTGACGAATGATTCCCGGTATAACCACAGTCGCCGCGGCACCAAAAAAGGCTTGTAAAGCGCGACCCAAAAGAAAACTTTCTATATTAGTAGCATAGGCAAGACAGAAGCTTGCTACTGCAAAGCCCGCGATACCCCCTAAGACCAAGAGCCTGCGGCTAAATTTATCGGCCAAGGGGCCAAACAACAGCATACCAACGGCATACCCCGCCAAAAAAATACTCAGCGACTGTTGCACCGTGCCAATGTGCGTCTCTAAGTCCTGCGCGATAATCGGCATAGCAGGCAAATAGGTGTCTACCGCAAACGGAGTAATTGCAACGATAGCAGCTAATAAAATGATTAATCGAAGTGGGTGATCAGGAACCATGCACCAATATTCCAATAAATTTCTATACTAACGCTATAGAACAAACATAACGATAGCCGGGAATTGTGCATCACACATTAAATTTTAGATGGGTTCAGGGGCGAGTAAAACCTGATTACCAGCCTGAATCGAATAAAACGGTTTTTATCGGTGATCCAGCTTTCATTGTCCATTTCGTTAGAAAAAGCCAAAAACTGACGGGCAGATTTCGCACATGGCACTGTCCGCGAGCCGCCAGCAAACTAAAGTCTATTTCTCAACAAACGCGCGCTCAATCACATAGTCGCCCTGCTCACCAATACGCGGTGAAATTTTAAAGCCTCGTGCATCTAACATTGCACAGGTATCGCGTAGCATTTCGGGGCTGCCGCATAACATGGCACGATCGTACTCAGGGTTAAAAGGTGGTAGACCGATATCAGTAAAGAATTTTCCGCTTTCTACTAAATCGGTCAGACGCCCTTGGTTCTGGAAAGGCTCGCGGGTTACGGAGGGATAATAAATCAGCTTCTCACGCACTTCGTCGCCAAAAAATTCATTATAAGGTAACTCCTTGGTTATAAAATCCATGTAAGCCACTTCGCTCACGTTGCGCACGCCATGAAATAGAACAATTTTTTCAAATCGTTCATAGGCAGCCGGGTCGCGAATTAAACTCAAAAATGGTGCAAGCCCGGTACCCGTACTTAAATAATACAAATTTTTTCCGGGTTTCAGATCGTCTAATAACAACGAGCCCGTTGGCTTGCGCCCCACGAGCAAATCATCGCCTACTTTTAAGTGTTGCAAAAGTGATGTCAAAGGGCCATTGGGTACTTTGATGGAAAAAAATTCCAGTTCCTCATCGTAATTAGCACTGGCGACACTGTAGGCACGCAATAAAGGACGGCCATTAACTTCAAGACCTATCATTACAAACTGCCCATTCTCAAAACGCAGCGAATCCGGCCGTGTTGTTTTAAAGCTAAACAATGAATCATTCCAATGATGAACACTTAATACTTTTTCCGTAGAAACTGCAGCCATTTCTATTTATCCTGATTAAAATTTACATGAGATTTTCGCTTAGAATGCAGCGGTGATTGCTGCAGAGGTTTCAAATAAATCGGCAACCAAACTATAGTCTGCCCACTTAAAGATTGGCGCATCAGGATCGTGATTAATCGCGATAATCATTCGGCTATCTTTCATTCCCGCAATATGTTGTGCTGCGCCAGAAACACCAATCGCAATATAAAGATCCGGAGCCACCACTGTGCCAGTTTGCCCCACTTGGCTTTCATTCGGCGCAAAGCCTGCATCAACTGCTGCGCGGGTTGCACCAATAGCCGCATTAAACTTGCGAGCCAAAGGCTCGAGCACTTCTTTAAATTTTTCAGCGCTACCCAGAGAACGACCACCACTAATTACTACACGCGCAGCACTTAAGGCGGGCCGCTCGCTGGACTGAATATATTCACTGATAAAACGCGACAATTTTTTATCATCAGCAACCGTCAAAAGATTTTCAATAGGGGCCGTTTGATCTGCGTCTATCGCCGCATCAAACGCCGTAGGACGGATTGTCAAAAGCTTTATCTTTTCATGGTTTTGGACCGTTGCATTTAAACTGCCGGCATAGAGCGGGCGCGTATAGGTACTAGCATCAACGATGCGCGTCACCTCAGACACCATATCCACATCGAGCAAAGCAGCAACACGAGGTAAGAGATTTTTGCCGAAGCTCGTTGCCGCCGCCACAATATGTGAATAGGATTGCGCTAAACCATGAATTAATGGTGCGAAATTTTCCGCAAGTGGATTAGCAAAAATAGCGTTGCTGGCCACTAGAACGCGAGACACACCCTTAATACTCGCCGCCTCTTGTGCAGCAGCACCCATATTCTCGCCAATAACAAGTACATGGATATCAGCACCTATTTCACTTGCAGCAGTAATTGCCGAGCGACTTGCGGCTTTTATTTTTCCTGAAGCTAATTCGGCAATTATTAAAATTGACATTTAAACCACCTTCACTTGCGTACGCAAAACATCAATTAATTCCTGCACATTGTTGAGCATTTTTCCGGGGGCGCGCGCCGCTGGCTCGGCAACATTTATTGTGGTGACCTTGCTAGCAGGATTTACATCCAAACTCTCGAATGCAATTGTTTCCAACGGTTTTTTCTTGGCCATCATTAAATTAGGCAACTTAATATATCGAGGCTCATTCAAACGTAGATCAGCGGTCACTACGGCGGGTAAATTTAACGCTAGGGTTTCTTGGCCGCCGTCAACTTCACGGACTACCGTAATTTTTTCACCCGCAATTTTTATACTGGAAGCAAAGGTCGCCTGCCCTACATTTACCAACGCCGCGAGCATTTGCCCCACCTCAGCAGCGTCATCATCGATAGCTTGCTTACCGAGCAGAACTAATTGCGGCGCTTCACGCTTCATAATTTCACGCAGCACTTTAGCGCTCGCCAAGGAGTTAAGATGTTCACTCGTTTCCACTAAAATCGCACGGTCTGCCCCTAGCGCCAACGCATGGCGTAATACGTCTTGGGCATTCGCCGTACCTGTTGTCACAACAACAATTTCTGTTGCAACGCCCGCCTCCTTTAGCCGCACAGCTTCTTCGACGGCGTGCTCGTCAAACGGGTTAATACTCATTTTAACCGACGCTATGTCAGCACCCGACCCATCAGCCCTGGCGCGAACGCGGATGTTGTAGTCGACTACGCGCTTGATACCCACCAACACTTTCATGTTTTTGCCTCTATTTTTAACAATTCCGGCGATTATAAAGAGTTTCTAGTTATCTGCATAATTGATTATCTTGATATTATTAATCTAATATACTGATATGCGTAAGCCACCATGAACCCGTTAAAGCCAGCCAGTGCTTGACCTCAACAGCCAAGGAAAATCCTCTTGAAATTCACATTACGGCAATTAGAAGTGCTGGTCGCTGTAGGGCGCGAAGAAAGTGTATCGCGCGCAGCAATCGCCATAGCACTAAGCCAATCGGCTACCAGCATGGCGCTGTCGGAACTGGAGAAGCAATTCAATACGCGCTTGTTTGATCGTCAAGGAAAACGCTTACAGCTAAACACAACGGGCCGCCAAATTATGCCTCAAGCCATGGAGCTGCTCGATCGCGCTCAACAACTGCAGCAGATGCTGGAAGGAAAAACCGGCGCCGGCTCACTCAGAATTGGCGCAACACTGACCATAGGAAACTATTTGGCTACGCTGCTAATTGGCGATTACATGCAACAAAATCCGGGAAGCCGAGTTGAGCTGGCCGTGCAAAATACGTCAACGATTATCGAACAAGTTGCACACTTCAAATTAGACCTAGGGCTCATAGAAGGCGACAGCCATCATCCTGATTTAGAAATTACTCCTTGGGTAGATGATGAGCTGGTTATTTTTGCGGCGCCAGATCACCCACTCGCACAACGCAAGAAATTGAAACTGCAAGACCTTGCTACTGAATCTTGGATTTTGCGCGAACGCGGCTCTGGCACACGTCAAGTATTTGATGCTGCATTGCGCCACCAGCTGAATAATCTCAATATCTGTTTAGAGCTGGAACATACTGAAGCGATAAAGCGCGCCGTAGAATCAGGATTGGGGATTAGCTGTATTTCACGTCTCGCACTCAAAGACGCATTTCGTCGCCGAAGCTTGGTACCTTTAGAAATTGCAGGGCTCGATTTAAAACGTCAATTTAACTTCGTCATACATAAACAAAAATTTATCACCAGCGGAATATCGGCATTCCTACAACTATGCAGACAAGTCACCAAAGGCGCCGCACGCAGTGATTTAATTATTATGCGTCGTCCCGACGGAACGCCCGTGGAATACCGATAAAAATAATGCAATAGGGAAACAGAAGTCTCCGGTTTTTCATTACTCGCTATTTCATTCAGTTGTCGCTTAGTCACGCATTTGACACATTCTTTTATTATTCTTTTGAATGATTGAAAACAGAAAAGCGACAGTTCTTCACATTGTTGGGCCGTCACCTCATATTTTTTAAAATTCTGATGGAGCGCCTCACCATGCTGAAAGTTATAAGACTATTACAACCCATTTTCCTCTTTCTGTTGTTGCCAGCGCCAAGCTTTGTTTATGGCGCTGACGATCCTAGAATTGCGCTCAATCCTTCTATGGTAAAGGAAGCAAACTGTATAACTCCCGCGATTACGCCAACGCAAACGCCAGCAACACTTTCAAAGCCCTTAACCTCTCGAACACTCTTAGTCGATGAACAATCTCTAAATATTATTTATGGAAAGCAGATTTCTCCTCCTAACCCAAATCCGCCGATTAGCAAATGGTTTGCTGGCTGGCCATCCGTTGCAACATATCCCATTTACGCGTGTATTGATTTAGGAAATTATTACACCATAACAGCTCTAGCAATATTTGATTCCAATGGAGAGGGCAGTGGTACAGAATCTGTAAATTCTGTGGAGTTTTGGTCTGGCAAAGACAACAGCTCCCAGCCAATAAAGATTGGATCGCACGATCAGAAAGGTTTTAATATCTGGCAAAAAATTCCCGCTTTTAATATTACTGTAGCTCGCTATGTTCGCGTTGTAATACGCCAGCCAGATGTCGTGCCGACAGAAATTGCCTTGTTTGGAAAAATTAATCGCCCTCCCGTTATTACAACGGATTTGTCGCCAATAAGCTTGCAACTCCTCAGCAGCAAAAATCTAATGGTGACAGCAACTGACCCTGATAACGATGCCGTTACACTGTCGCTAACTAAAGATGAACCCAAAACAGGTACGGCAGAGTTTATTAGTTTTACCAACAGTGGTACTACATCTGCCACTATTGATATCAACCCTACAGTCCCAAGTCAGATGAGTCCGCGTAAGATTTTTGTTACCGCCACTGACACCAAAGGACTTTCGACAACACAAACAATAGATCTTAACGTGATCAAGGTAGACAATACCGCATGCGCTCCGAACTTTAATGCTGGGCCTGATGAAACCGCAAACTTTAAAATAACGCGAGCATTGGGGCGCGGAATAAATTTTGGGGCTTATCTTGAAGCACCTAGAGAGGGCGACTGGAGTCAAGGTGGCCTGCTGAATGAAACACATTTTCGTCGCGCTCATGAAGCAGGATTTTGTACCATTCGCTTGCCGGTGCGATTCAGCAATCATCTTTCCAATGGTTATACTATCGATGCAAACTACACGACCAAGATAGATAGCAATTTTTTAACGCGTGTTGATGACGCCGTCAGTTGGGCAAGAGCCTACGGAATGAATGTGATTATTGACTTACATCACTTTCGTCAATTGGATGCGCAAAAGCTGGATGCCAATGAGATTGCTTTTAAAGACATCAATGGCCGACTGCTCGGCATAGATCCGCTATTGGTGAACCCACAACAAGCAGACTATGACGCAAAGAAGGACGACTACGTATTATTAGACAAAATATTTATGAATATGTGGGACCAAATTGCCAAGCATTATGAAGGAAAGTACCCAAACGACCCTCAAGTGTTATTTGAATTGATTAACGAGCCAGGCAAGCGATTTAGACAAGCGACTGTGTTAAATAAACTGCACCTAGATACTATCAATATTATTCGCGCCGCCAAAGCCCAGCCTACCAACAAACGTTTTATTGTTATTGAACCCGTGAATGCTAAAGCCGATGATCCGATTAAATATATAGAAAAAGTTGGTTTGCCAGCAGATTATTCAGACATCATTTTATCAATTCACAACTATGATCCGCAGGATTTTACAACGTCTGATGGCAGTGCTGGATCGGTTGTAGTAGCCACTTGCTGCACAGCAGCTCAGATTACAAATTTCAGAAAACGTTTAGATGATACTCGAGCACGATTTACAGGTATTTATACAACGGGCTCTTTTAGGAACGTGCCGGTATTTGTGGGAGAGTTTGGCAGCATTAATTTGCGAGACGAAAAGTCTCGGCTCAACTTTACCCGGCTTGCAAAATGCGAGATGGAAAAGCGCAGCTTAAATTGGGTGTATTGGAATTTTGCACTGACCAAGTGGGGTTTTTATTATCCAGAAAAAGAAGCATCAAGTACGCCATCGAATACAATGTACTGGAATGCGAATTTGAAAACAGCACTATTTCAGAGCCTCGCAACAGATTGCGATCCTAGTGAGCCGCCTAGGCCTTAAAATATATTAAGTGGTGGAATCTACTGAATTGCCCCATCGTCAATCGTTACAAAAAAAGCGTTTGTCATTATCTCCTAATGACAAACGCTTTTCCCTCTCCCGCTAGTAATATTTTTCGGTAAAAGATATAGTCGTTTTGCCGCATGCCCTTACTGTTAAATCGTATTCGCGTTAATAGGTACAGCGATCGAAAAATTAACGACCAACATAAATTAAATCGACAGTTCAGCGTCACCCTAGAAACCTGCCCTTGAAAATAAAATATAGTAAAAAATTACAACGCTCTATAAAGTATCCCCGGATCACAACGCACCATCTCAAAAAGATCTGCCGCACCCGCCAAACCTTCAGAAGAACCCAAATACAAAATACCCTGAGGCTTCAACGCTGCGTGAATTTTCTGCAGTATTTGGCGTTTTAAATCCGCATTAAAATAAATAAGAACATTGCGACAAAATACAATGTCAAATTTTCCTAAAGCCGAATACGAATCCATTAAGTTAATCGGGCGAAACTCTATTCTTTCACGTAACAGTGATTTAATTCGCCAACTTGAATCTGAAACTTGATCAAAAAAACGGTCCAGCCTATCACTAGGTAAACCACGCATTACTGATAATTTATCATATTCGCCTTTGCGCGCCTGTTCCAATACCGTTGTTGCTAAATCAGTAGCAACTATTTGTATCGGTCGCATCAAAATGCCTGAAGATTTTTGCCGATATTCTTCTACCATCATACTAATTGAATAGGGCTCTTGCCCTGACGAACAAGCTGCGGACCAAATACGTACGGGCCCCAACATTTTATTGGCACTGGTCATTAGCTGTGGGAAAAGTGTATTTTTAAGGTGGTCGTAGGGGTAAACATCGCGAAACCAGAAAGTTTCATTGGTGGTCATTGCATCGATTACGTCATCCTTTAACTTACGGTGGCTACCCGATTTCAACAAATGCACCAAGTCCGTAAAACGGGTAATTTTATTTTCATCCATTAAACGCCGTAATCGATTCGTAACAAGATACTGCTTGTTATCCCCTAAAGAAATTCCGCAAGCTTGCTCCAAGAACTGACGAAATTGATCAAATTCTGCTTGCTCAACACCGTCGCGTTCATTTGATGTAGCAAAGGGATTAAGGCTATCAGTAATATCTTTTTTTGTCATAGTCGCTCAATAGCATTGCGTAACGGCCCACGCGGGGAATTTTTTAAAAGCTATAAAACGCTAACTGCATTAGGAGCTGACTGGAGGCAGCAAATTCTCCCCGGTGCTCGCAAGTACACGGTCATTAACTCGACGCGCCAACTCATCGGGGTGAAACTTCGCCAAGAAGTCATCGGCGCCAACTTTCCTCACCATGGCTTCATTGAATACGCCACTCAATGAGGTATGCAAAATAATGTGTAATTTTTTAAGTTGCGCGTGATTGCGCACCTCCGCGGTAAATGTGTAGCCATCCATTTCCGGCATTTCGATGTCGCAAATAATCATGACTAGTTCTTCGCAGGGATTCTTACCTTCCTTCACTAAATCAAGAAGATAATTATAGGCTTCCAACCCATCTTTCTTGAGTGTTGTTTGAATTCCCATCCCCTCAACTACACGCTGAATTTGCTTACGTGCGATAGTTGAATCATCGACAATCAACACATGCTTTTGCACGACACGTTCAGCAATACCCTCACTAACAACTCCTTCACTGACTTGCTCTTTGACCGGTGAAACTTCTGCAAGAATTTTTTCGACGTCAATAATTTCCACTAACTGCCCGTCCACTTGCGTAACCGCTGTCAAATAATGTTCTTTGCCAGCACCCTTTGGCGGCGGATGAATATCGCCCCAATTCATATTCACAATACGCTCAACCGAGCGCACCAAAAACCCCTGAGCAGTTCGGTTGTATTCAGTAATAATCACGAAGCAGCTTTCGATATCAGGCAGCTCTCGGCGACCAATCGCTAAATTCATATCCATAATCGGTATGGTGCCACCGCGAATATGCGCGACACCACGCACTACCCGGCTCCGTCCAGGAATCGCGTTTAACGCAGGACACTGCAAAACCTCTTTTACTTTAAACACATTAATGCCGTAAATCTGTTGGCCTGCTAAACGAAATAGCAAAAGCTCTAACCTGTTTTGCCCAACCAACTGCGTGCGTTGATTGACGCTATCCATTACACCGGCCATGCCAGCACCTCTTTAATCGTTCACATTTATTGACCTAACAATCGCCGCAAGAACTAGTCACTCTAAAAACCACTAAGGCGGCACAGTCTTTGCTAATTCTCTTGCAAGTGCCTGCGCGGTGACTAAAACGACTGAAAACCGTCACTCGTTAAAACGAACCGTCGGCAATACTGGAAAAGATGATTTTTAAAAAAAGGCTCGCCGCGATACACACTTTATTTAATGAGGATAGGACAAAATATGGGATCCCGTAGTTTTTATAGAGTTTTCTTTTCCTTTACTGAGAGCCGACGCCATCACATTCTAAAAACCCTAGCGAATCTGGCATTGATCTTCTGCGGCCTGAATCCCAGCAATGCGCGGTCGGAAATGGAAATAGAAAACGTACAGCAATTACGCCTGAGCGCTCAGCAATATTTGGCCTCTGAATACCGTAGCGCTGATGCAGCGAGGGTTGATATCAAAATGGGGGGGCCAGACATGCGCATGCGCTTGGCCCGTTGCGACCAACCCATTACGTTTAATTTGCAGGACCCCACTAACAATGGCGGCAATATCAATGTGCGCGCGAGCTGCAGCGGCACATCCATGTGGACAATTTTGGTCCCAGCACAGGCAATAGTTTTCCGCCCCGTGCCGGTAGCCAGCCGTAATTTAGCCCGGGGAGAGCTCATCGCCGATGACGACATCACTGTTGAAATCCTCAATGTTAGCCAATACCGACAAGGTTACGGCGTGAAGCCTGAGGATATACGCGGCAAGGAACTAAAATACCCGGTCAACAAAGGTGATGCTTTTCGCTTATCTGTGCTTGACGCTCAGATGGTCATAAAACGTGGAGATGAAGTCAGTGTAGAGGCCTTAGCAGGTACTATTCGGGTAGTCACCACTGGTACGGCGGTTATGAATGGCCGAATCGGTGAACACATCAAAGTCAAAAATAACCAGTCCGCGAGAGTTCTGAGCGTTAAGGTCTTGAGTGCGGGTAGAGTACAAA
>JAYWHF010000300.1:0-10244 GCA_043777855.1 Gammaproteobacteria bacterium
GTCACCTTGTGCGGTTGCACTCAGGAGCCTCAAAGCTTGTAGGTTAAGATCCATAGACGTCTCTTTTAACATTGCGTTAGGGTTTCAGGAGTATTCAAAACGAATACGGGTCAAACTGCAAATTGGATTCAGATTTCTAATGGGCCGGTATAGTAGGGCAGAGCCACGGGGATTACGCATATTTAATCCAGACGGCAGTGAAGCTGAAAAAAGCGGGAATGGGCTTAGAATTTTTTGTCGCTACCTTTGGGACTGCGAATTAGTCCGCGACAACCCATTTTCAATTGAAACGAAAGGTGGTGTGGTTCACGCTCAGGTTTTTAAAAATGGCAATGTCGTAAAAGTAGCAATGGGTAGCGTGTCTTTTTCAAGTATCAAAATTCCTATTACGGGTAACGCGCGAGAAGTTCTTTTGGAAGATATCAACATCAATGGCCGCCACTTAAAATTCAGTGCTGCCACAATCGGAAACCCGCACTGTGTTGTGCTTGTTGATAACCCGACCGCCGCACTTGCTCGTGAGTTAGGCCCGGTATTAGAGCATCATTCCAATTTCCCCAATAGAACAAATGTGCAGCTGGTAAAAATAGTAGACCGCAACAACATTAGAATCGAAATTTGGGAGCGAGGCGCTGGCTATACATTAGCGTCCGGCAGCAGTAGCTGTGCCTCAGCAGCGGTTGCCAGAAAGCTAGGGCTATGTGATTCAACCGTAAAAGTCTCTATGCCGGGCGGAGAAATCGATATAGAAATATCCGATGATTATAGTGTCACGATGCAAGGCCCTGTTACACCCATTTGTACCGGCGACATTAGTTTTGCTTTATGGGGCGAGTAAGGGGTTAATAAAAAACATCCTGCGCTTAATGTGTAGGCCGATAAGTCGCTCAAGCACCACTTAAAAACTCCTGCTTACCTCGGCGTTATGCTCGCACGGCTTTAAGTGAAAGTTTCTCAACGAAAGGAATAAAATCTTTGTCGCGAAATAAAAGTGAGTGCTTGTTCTCTATGCAAAAGGTGGCAATTACACAATCAATAGTTTTGCGGATTGTAATTCCTTGCTTTCTTAAGTTACGATAATTTTCCGCAGTTTTTATTGCATTTTTTTCGCCCAGCATTTGAAATAAAACGAATCCTGAGAGAACTTTTTTTGCTCTTTTAAAATCTATGTCGTTTGTAAATCCTTGCAGCACTTCGGTTAAAATAATATCGCCAATTCCCACAGGCTCTACGCCAAGCAGTGAGTCAAGCTTGTTGGTTTGTGGGCTTGATGTACCAATAAAGTAGTCTATCCAAATGCTACTATCGACAATTATCATCGTGTTTGTCTCATGCCTGCCAAATCCCCCTCCCATGCCAGCTTTCCTCGCCATTCTTTAGCTTCAGCTTGTTTTTTTAATTGAATCAACATCTTAAGCCCAAGCTCCACAGCTTCTTTTTTGGTTTTCACACCTGTTACTTTTAATGCATCACTCATTAATTCATCATCTATTACAATATTTGTTCTCATTGCCGGCTGCCCTATGTGTACGTTTTATAGTTATTTTACACATAAAACGTGCGCAGTCAAATCATACATAACAAGTCGTTCCTACATGTAGGATGTAGGATGTAGGATGTAGGAAAATTGTGGGTGCTGAAAGTTTAGTGGTTTGTAACGGTTTGAAATATCTATGGTGCTTTCGGCAGTGAAGTTATTTTTTTGGTTCAGTTGTCCCTAGCTCATATCTACGCTAAAAAGTTATTTTGCTTTCTTAAACTGGTCTGTTTTAATTGCTGCCACGTTAAAAGCGACTTAATTACTAGGGCTGGGCAAGACAGAATGCGGTAGGGATTTCGGTGAGCAGATTCGTATCGTTTTAAGGCGCCCCAATTCGCCCTGTAAAATTTCAACATGATTCTTGGGTACTTTGAACAGTTTGCTGAACCATTTAATAATGTGTTCATTCGCTTTGCCATCGACAGGCGGGGCAGTGATGCGGATTTTTAATCGATCACCGTATACACCAACTATTTCATCGTTCGCGGCCTTGGGCTGCAAGTGGCAGTGGAGAATTAAATTCTCTCCCTGCCATGAGTAGTGCGAAGGCATCAGTCGTGAGTAAAACGCGAGTGCTACCAATAACCCAATACGATTTGTGGGTTGAGATCAACCACTATCGCCAAGCGAGTGATCAACATATCAACAATTTTTAACCCCAGCAAAATAATAATGGGCGATAAATCTAGGACACCGCCCAAGGGTGGGATAATTTTGCGAATAGGTGCCGCTAAAGGATCGATGATTTGGTTGGCAAGGGTAATCAACGGATGATGGCTATATTGCGCGAGAAAGCTGCCAACGATGCTGATCACCATACACCAGAAAAAAATGTTGGACACAATAGACAGGGCACCGACAAAGCCCCACAGCAAAACTAACAATGGATTATTCAGAACACTATCAACCCCATGTACAAGAGACAACAATAGCGTTGTTGCAAACTGCACTAACAAAATTAACACCACCGACGCCATGTCGATCCTCAGAAAGCCAGGAATAATTTTGCGCAAGGGTTTTAGCAGTGGTGTTGTGATTTTAACGATGGATTGTGAGACAGGGTTGTAAAAGTCAGCGCGCACAACTTGCAACAAAAAGCGCATTATCACAATGACTAAAAACAACGACATCAAGGCAAAAATAATCATATGCAAAATACTGGTTAACATTAAAAAACTCCGCTACTGAAATTCATTGACTAAAAATTGGCTAAAAATTTGATTAAAAATTTGACTGGAAAGTTGACCGGCCACATCCCACGTAATTAAGCATTCCGCGTTCTTTAGGATAGCCCCTACTTTCCCAGGACTTCCGACAATTCCACCGCTCGATTAGCGCAGGCTTGCATCGCACGACTGAACACGGTGCGAATCTCGTCACTCTCAAACGATTTAATAGCTTGCTCAGTAGTGCCATTGGGCGATGTCACTTGCTTGCGCAATTCTGCCACAGCAATGTCACTTTGCTTAGCCAAGATGGCGGCTCCCAATGCCGTTTGCAAGGTTAGCTCTCGGGCGCATTCAGGGGTTAAGCCTTGCGCTACACCCGCATCGATCATCGCCTCCATCACCAAGAAGAAATAAGCTGGACCGGAGCCCGAAACCGCGGTTACGGCATTAATCAGGCTTTCATCCGTCAACCATTGCACAACGCCCACCGCGCGCAGTATGGAATCCGCTAGGTTTTTTTGTTCTGGCGTAACCTGCTTGTTGGCAAACAAACCGCTGGCGCCTTCGCGTAACTTCGACGGCGTATTGGGCATACAGCGAACAATCGCTTGGCTCTCGCCCAACCAACTGCCAATGCTCGTGGTAGTCACACCCGCGGCGAGCGAAATAATAAGGGGCTTATGTTTCAAGGACCCCACTAAAGCCAAAGCAACTTCTTTTAACATCGATGGTTTAACCGCAAGTACCACCACATCAGCCGCCGCGGCAGCCTGGGCGTTGTCAGTTGTCACTGCGATACCAAATTGCTCGGCTACACCCTTCAGCGTTTCCAATCGGGGCCCAGCGGCGCAAATGTCCGCTCGGGTAAAGCTTTCGGCTAATAAACCACCAATAATGGCCTTTGCCATATTGCCGGCACCGATGAAGGCAATCTTAGGCATGTTGAATCCTAATCATAATCAATGAACCCACGGAAACTTGACGAAGGATCTCGTTACAGGTCGCGCGTACCGAAGATACCGGTACCCACCCGCACTAATGTAGCGCCCTCAGCTATCGCCATTTCCAGATCGGCCGACATGCCCATGGAGAGTGTATCTAAACCCTTCAAACCGCTTTCTTGCAATTGCACCAAGGCTGCCCGCAACTTAGCAAATACGGCGCGCTGTTGCTCTGGGGTGTTAGCGGCGGCCGGAATGCACATCAGCCCGCGCAATTGCAAATGCTCGAGCTGGCTGACAATCTGGGCAAGCAACGGTAGCTCGGCGAGACTAACACCCGACTTTGTCGCCTCATCATCGATATTCACTTGCAAACAGACTTGCATGGGCGGCAATTCTACGGGGCGCTGATCATTCAGACGTTGGGCTATTTTTTCTCGGTCTATACTATGAGCCCAAGCAAAATTTTCGGCGACCTGCCGTGTTTTGTTGGATTGGATGGGGCCGATAAAATGCCATTCAATATCCTTGCACAGGCCTAAAGCCGCCTGCTTATCGAGCGCTTCTTGCAGGTAGTTTTCGCCAAACCGGCGCTGACCATAGCTATACGCTTGGGCAACTGTGGTGGCGGTTTGGCCTTTACTCACGGCAATTAAATGCACGGTTTCAGGATTTTGATTTGATGCGAGCGCGGCTTGTTGTATTCGCTCGGTGACTTTCATTAGGTTGTCGTCTATCGTGTGCATAGTAATTAGAAAATGTCCCCTAAACAGTAAAAGCGAGCCGATAGTCTCGGCTGGCAGAATAAAAAGGTAAGCTTAATGGATATTACAGAACTCTTGGCCTTTAGTGCCAAACAAGGTGCATCCGATTTACACCTTTCGGCGGGTTTACCGCCCATGATCCGTGTTGATGGTGACGTACGCCGCATCAATTTACCACCCATGGAACATAAACAAGTCCACGGTCTGATCTACGACATTATGAATGACCGCCAGCGCAAGGACTACGAAGAATTTCTCGAAACAGACTTTTCTTTTGAAGTTCCTGGGGTTGCGCGCTTTCGCGTAAACGCCTTTAACCAGAATCGCGGCGCAGGCGCTGTTTTTCGGACCATTCCTTCCAAAGTATTGACTATGGAAGAGCTGGGCATGGGCAATGTATTTCGCGATATCTGCGCTGTGCCACGTGGTTTAGTGCTGGTTACTGGGCCGACAGGTTCGGGAAAATCCACCACACTGGCAGCCATGATCGACTATATTAACGACAACAAATACGAACATATTTTGACGATCGAAGACCCCATTGAATTCGTTCATGAATCAAAGAAGTGTCTTATTAACCAGCGTGAAGTGCATCGCGATACCCACGGTTTCAGTGAAGCACTACGCTCGGCCTTGCGGGAAGACCCGGATATCATTCTCGTTGGTGAGATGCGCGATTTAGAGACTATTCGCTTAGCCTTAACGGCAGCGGAAACGGGCCACTTAGTCTTTGGTACGCTGCATACGACCTCAGCGGCAAAAACCATTGACCGGATCGTTGACGTCTTCCCGGCCAACGAAAAATCTATGGTGCGGTCAATGTTATCTGAGTCGTTGCAAGCCGTAATCTCGCAAACGCTCATGAAGAAAAATGGTGGTGGCCGTGTCGCTGCCCACGAAATTATGCGCGGTACCTCGGCGATTCGTAATTTGATTCGCGAAGATAAAGTGGCACAGATGTATTCCGCCATTCAGACCGGCGCATCACTCGGCATGCAGACAATGGATCAATGTTTGGCAGACATGGTGGCACGCCGAATTATCAGCCGTGAAGCGGCACGTGGAAAGGCCAGAATGCCAGAAAATTTCTAAGTAGATTCGAAATTTTTTTGTATCTATCTAGTTTTTAATTTCACGCAACTGAATAGAAAATTTAATCGCACAATAGCAGGTAGCCACTATGGATTTTGATCGTTTATTAACATTGATGGTAGAAAAAGGTGCATCTGATTTGTTCATCACCGCGGGCGTTCCTCCGTCAATGAAATTGCACGGAAAAGTGGTGCCCGTAAGCTCTACACCACTCGCACCCGAGAAAGCACGCGAGCTGGTACTTAGCGTAATGAATGAAAAACAGCGCAGTGAATTTACCGAGAAAAAAGAATTGAATTTTGCGGTCAGCGCACGCGGCATTGGCCGTTTCCGTGCGAGTGCTTTTTATCAGCGCAATTTGGCCGGTATGGTGTTGCGTCGCATCGAAACCAATATTCCAAAAATTGAAGATCTCAGTCTGCCCGACAGTATTCGCGACCTGGCAATGACCAAACGCGGTTTAATTATTTTTGTGGGCGCCACAGGTACCGGCAAATCGACATCGCTAGCGGCCATGATTGGTCATCGCAACCGCAACAGCAAAGGCCACATTATTTCCATTGAGGACCCCATCGAATTTATTCATCAACATGAAGGCTGCATCATCACGCAGCGCGAAGTGGGAATAGATACAGAATCCTTTGAAATTGCGTTAAAAAACACCTTGCGACAAGCTCCGGATGTAATTTTAATTGGCGAGGTGCGTTCGCGCGAAACCATGGATCACGCCATCGCCTTCGCCGAAACTGGGCACCTATGTTTATGTACCCTACATGCCAACAATGCCAACCAAGCGCTCGATCGTATCATTCACTTTTTCCCCGCCGATCGTCACCGCCAATTATGGATGGACTTATCGCTCAACTTAAAAGCCATTGTGGCACAACAATTAATTCCAACACCCGACGGTCAAAGTCGCCGCGCCTGTATGGAAATTTTAATTAATACACCGCTGGCGCAAGATTTAATTCGTAAAGGCGAGGTTAGCGAAATAAAAGAACTGATGAAAAAATCAAGGGAGCTTGGCATGCAAACCTTCGACCAAGCGCTCTACGACTTATACGATAACGGCGAAATTACTTATGAGGATGCACTCTTGCATGCAGACCAACCGAATGATTTACGCTTAATGATTAAACTGGGGTCAGAAACTGATGCGGCTTACCTGAGCAATGCAGCCGACAGCCTAACGATTCAAGACGATGATCGCCAAAATCGCGGGAAAATGTATTAGTTCTTTCAACGCATTTATTTATTTGCTGTTTGGTTTATAAAAGCCTCGTCTATGGCAAATAGACGAGGTTTCTTTTTTAAAAATCTAGCGATAAAAAATTAATCTTTGCGCAACGCGTTTTGCTGCAGTAGATGCAATTCTGCAATGCCTTTTTTAGCCAGCGCCAACATAGCTGCAAACTCCGCCTCACTAAAAGGTTCTGCTTCTGCGGTGCCTTGAATTTCAATAATTCCACCGTCATTGGCCATAACCACATTCATATCTGTATCCGCGGCCGAATCCTCAGGGTAATCCAGATCCAATACCGGAACACCCTGATAGATTCCCACAGAAACAGACGCGATTGCCCGTTTCAGCGGCTCGCCTGTCACTTTGCCATTAGCTTTTAGATATGCAACCGCATCGGCCAGAGCAACCCAGGCGCCAGTGATGGACGCCGTACGAGTACCGCCATCGGCCTGAATAACATCACAATCAATATTAATCGTGTTTTCGCCGAGTGCTGTCATATCAATTGCCGCCCGCAACGAGCGACCGATTAAACGTTGAATCTCTACAGTACGGCCCGTTTGTTTTCCCCGCGCGGCTTCGCGATCCATTCTTGAACCCGTTGAACGCGGCAACATGCCGTATTCAGCGGTCACCCAACCCTGCCCTTGGCCGCGCAAAAAACTCGGCACACCCAGTACAACGCTCGCCGTACAAATGACTTTGGTATCACCAAATTCCACAAGCACTGAGCCTTCGGCGTGTTTTGTGTAACGGCGGGTAATCCGAATATCGCGTAATTGTTCTGGCTTTCTGTTGCTTGGACGTTGCATAAAACGAATCCTTGACCTTGAAAAATGAATTAAAGATGAGGTGTGATAAGATCCCACGCCACCGTGAATGAGACGTTGTTTTTCGCATTGAAGTTCGAACTCTATCAGCTATCAAGTTCGTAAGTAACCGCCAACCATGAGGATTTATTATGCCGCGCAGTATGACTGGATTTTCCCGTCGTGAAATCAAACTTCCTTGGGGCACCGCCGTTTGGGAGATTCGCAGCGTTAACCATCGTTATTTAGAACCTAGCTTTCGCCTACCCGAAGATTTTCGCGAAATCGAACCTCATCTACGCGACGCTATGCGCAAACTGTTGCAGCGCGGAAAAGTAGAAGCCAACTTAACCATTCAATGGGAGCAAGAAGCCCATGCCGAACTCGGCATCAATCTCAACCGTGTTGCGCAACTCACCAAGGCCGCGGAACAGATTAATCATTTGTTAGGCGCTGCAGCGTCACCGGTTAATGCGCTGGATATCCTTAAATGGCCAGGCGTTATTCAAAAACAAGAACTTGATCGTGAGGCCATACAGCTAGAGGTGCTGGGAGCTTTTAATTCCGCCTTAGCAGGGCTAATTGAACATCGCACTCGGGAAGGCAATGAGTTGGAGCAATTGATTTTGCAACGGCTTGATGCTGTTTCCGCACAAGTCGTAAAAGTTCGCGCTCGCCTGCCCGAAATTTTACAAACTCAACGCGAAAAATTGCACGCGAAGCTCGCTGCACTGCAAGTTGATTTAGACCCTGACCGCCTCGAACAAGAAATTGTTTTACTCGCCCAAAAAGCTGATGTGGATGAAGAGTTGGATCGCCTCGACACGCACGTTATCGAAATAAAACGCAGCATGAAACAAGATGAATCCCTAGGCCGCCGATTAGATTTTTTAATGCAGGAATTAAATCGCGAGGCCAACACACTCTCATCAAAAAGTATTGTGAGTGATACCACACAAGCAGCCGTAGAATTGAAGGTGTTGATTGAGCAGATGCGCGAGCAAGTCCAAAATATTGAGTAGTCGGATATCTAGCAACGGTTAATTTTTTGGGAATAAAAAATAAATGCTGGTTGAGATTTAGGAGAATTCTTATTTATTTTCTGTTCCCGATATATCCACCAAAGTCGCAATACCCTTCGTCCGCAACTTATCCATTAAGTGCCCGAGTTTTTCTACTTCATCCGCATCGAGCAATTCATAGCCGACAAAATGCAAACGCTCTTTGGCGACAAATTCATGGATAGTTTGCGGGCGAACGCGAAGGCGTTGCGCGGCTTGTTGCAGGCTCATCGTGGATGTCATAGGAATTTACTGGGTTCGGTGACTGGCAAATCAAACCCACTATGCCATAATTCGGATTTAATGTAGATATTCAGCATTGCAAAAGGCAATCTCATGGCAAGCAAAGGCATCAGTAAGGGCACGCTCTACACAGTATCTGCACCCTCAGGCGCAGGCAAAACCAGCTTAGTGTCGGCGTTAGTAAAATCTAACCCTGAGATCTGCGTATCAGTATCACACACCACGCGCGCCATGCGTCCGGGGGAAGTGAACGGCGTCAATTACCATTTCATCGACCATGAAACTTTTGAAAATATGCTCGAACAAAGTGCTTTTTTAGAATCGGCTCGCGTTTTTAATAATTTTTATGGCACCTCGCAACAGTGGGTTATTGACACACTGAACCAAGGCATTGACGTCATTCTGGAAATTGATTGGCAAGGGGCACAACAAGTACGCAAACTTATGCAGGAAACTGTTAGCGTCTTTATTCTGCCACCCTCCTTAGCGTGCTTGCGCCAGCGTTTAACCGCCAGAGGACAGGATGATTCCAGCGTTATCGAATTACGTATGAGTGAAGCTATTAGTGAAATGTCCCACTACATCGAAGCAGATTACCTGATCGTTAATGATGATTTCACCACGGCTTTGGCGCAGTTTCAGGCGCTTATTAGCAGTCAACATCTTCGACTCGCACGACAAGTTGAGCGCCACATCAGTCTTATCCAAGATTTATTGGCGTAGTAATTTTTATAAGCTGCGTGATGATGCTTATAAACTGCTGGCAATAGAATAGAGAGTTGGCAGCCTCGCCTTATCTAGCGCATAATAGCCACCCTCCTGAACAGCACTTTTGAATCATTTCTTTACATCGAGAACACGTTATGGCCCGTATTACAGTTGAAGATTGTTTATCCAAGGTAGATAACCGTTTCGAGCTCGTGATGGTGAGCAGCAAACGCGCGCGCCAGTTGGCGATTGGCGGCAAAGAGCCTCACGTTAACCCAGAAAATGATAAGCCCACGGTTATTGCGCTACGTGAAATCGAAGAAGGCTTTATCGACGCGAGTATTTTATTGGAAAAAGACACCTTGCCTCAGCCGAAACCAGAGCGCGTCTACGACAACGAGATTTAATCTCAGCGTAAATTTCGCGCGATTATCCTCAATAGGGCCATCTTTGATGGCCCTATTCTTTTGGGAAACGTGTTTTACATGCAACGCACCCTTTTGACCTTTGCCGCTATAAGCGGTTTTTTATCCGTCGCCCTTGGCGCCTTTGCCGCCCATGGGCTAAAAAGTCAGCTGAACGCAGGCATGCTCGCTGTCTTTCGTACAGGCGTCGAGTACCAGATGTTTCATACCCTGGCGTTGATTGGTGTTGCTTAATCAGTAGAGCAACGC
>JAYWHF010000301.1:0-3652 GCA_043777855.1 Gammaproteobacteria bacterium
GCCGACCATGGCTCCGGAACCATTTTTCCGAATCCCACAAACAATTACGCCTCTGTTCGTGGTCGATGGTTTTTCATTGTTCTTTTCGGCCTTAGTGCTTACGGCGGCCTTAGGGACGACGACGCTTACGCATGCTTATATAGAGTCGTTTAAGCGCAATCGTGAAGAAATGTATCTTCTGATTACCATAGCAACCGCGGGTAGTATTGTTCTGACCATGGCCCATCATATGGCGTCGTTGTTCATCGGCCTAGAGATGATGTCGATCGCGCTCTATGGAATGATTTCCTATACGTACGATCGCGCTCGTTCGTTAGAGGCAACGATTAAGTACATCATACTTTCTGCCACTGCATCGTGCGTTATGTTGTTTGGAATGGCCTTGATTTATGCGCAAACGGGCACTTTATCGTTTTCAGAAATTGGAGCGAAGATTGGTAACGAGCCGGGCTTGATGATTGCCATCGGTGGAATGATGATGGTGATAGGGTTGCTGTTTAAGTTGTCACTGGCGCCATTTCATTTGTGGACGCCGGATGTGTATGAGGGAGCCCCTGCACCGGTTGGTGTGTTCTTGGCAACCGCCGCAAAAGTTTCTGTTTTTGCGGTGTTAATTAGGTTCATCGTTATTGAGGCTGGTGGTTCTTTGAATTCAGAAGCCTTCAGGGTAACGTTAATTGTGGTTGCGTGTTTATCAATGCTGTTGGGTAACCTGCTCGCGCTTAGGCAAAATAATATTAAACGTATGTTGGGATACTCTTCGATCGCACATTTCGGTTATCTTTTTGCGTTAGTGATTTTAGGTGGAAAGCAGTTTGGTGTAGAGGGCTTTGCCGTTTACCTTGCCATCTATGTCATTACG
Source organism: Gammaproteobacteria bacterium (assembly GCA_043777855.1). GTDB lineage: Bacteria > Pseudomonadota > Gammaproteobacteria > Pseudomonadales > Cellvibrionaceae > Cellvibrio. The sequence continues at coordinate 863 of JAYWHF010000301.1, forward strand.
TCATTGGCAGCGTTTGGTGTGGTGACTTTGATGTCAACAGCGGATGCGACCCGTGACGCGGATGTACTACGCGATTATCACGGTTTGTTTTGGCATAGGCCCTTTCTTGCGTCTATTTTCACGGTAGCCTTGTTTTCTTTGGCTGGTATTCCGCTTACCGCCGGTTTTATTGGTAAGTTTTACGTGGTTATGGCGGCGCTTGCGGTAGCTGATGTGTGGGCTAGAATCGCCTTGGCGTCGGTGGTCTTAGGCTCTGCGATTAGTATCTATTTCTATCTACGCACGATTATCAGTATGTTCTTAACCAATAAAGAATTGGTTCCTTATGATGCTAAGCGAGATTGGGGGCAGCACACGGGTGGTATGGTTGTTTTCGTTTCTGCCGTGCTAATTATTATCCTAGGAATTTTCCCTAATCCCTTGATTTTTATTGCACAATTGTCCCAGTTTGTGTGGGCTGCAAATTAGCACTTAGCTGTTACCTTCTTCGAAATGCCGACCTAGTGTCGGCATTTTCTTAACTCCAGTTTAATTTATACGATGAGGTTGTTATGGAAATTGCGTGTCTTGATCTGGAAGGCGTTTTGGTTCCAGAAATTTGGATTGAATTTGCCAAGGTTACGGGTATTGAATCGCTCAAAGCGACGACACGCGACATCCCTGATTACGATGTGCTAATGAAGCAACGCCTGCGTATTTTAGAAGAGAACAATTTGGGCTTAAAAGAAATTCAGGATGTGATTGCTACCTTAAAACCACTGGATGGCGCGGTTGAATTTGTGGATTGGTTGCGGGAACGTTTTCAAGTTATTATTCTTTCGGATACTTTCTACGAGTTTTCGCAGCCCTTGATGCGTCAATTGGGATTCCCAACGCTCTTGTGTCACCGCTTGAATGTCGATGAGCGCGGGCGGGTAGTGGGTTATACGTTGCGTCAAAGAGATCCCAAGCGCCAATCTGTGCTGGCATTAAAAACACTTTACTATCGCATTATTGCTGCTGGCGATTCGTACAACGACACCACCATGCTCGCTGAAGCGGATCAAGGTATTTTATTTCACGCACCGCAAAATGTTATCGATCAATTCCCACAATTTCCTGCCGTTCATACCTACGCAGATTTGAAAAAAGAGTTTTTAAAAGCGAGTAATCGAGCGTTAACTCTGTAGTTGTCATTTAATAAGCCGGCCGGTTTTTTTGCGCGGGCTTCAATCCTTGGTGGGCTTGTCAGAATAGTGGACTTTGCCGCTCTCATCCGTCCACCGATAAATTTGCTTTTCAATTTTTTCTTCAGTTTGCGTGGTATTTTTTTCCAGCGCTGGCTCTGCTTGCTTCTGCTTTAGGCCTTCCGTTATATCGGTTACTTTATAGTGGTTTGATTTGGTATTGTTGTCGCCGGGTTTGGAATTTGTTGGTGCGGTTTCATTTTCTGTCGTGGCTTGGTTAGAAAAAATAAGCGCTGTTAATATTTTCAGCTTCGGGTTAGTGAGTAGCGGAAGTTTATTGGTTGAGTTAAGTTGTTGTTGAAACTCCGGATCGCTAATAATTGCAATAACCCGAGGGTCATTTTTTATGGCACTTGTTCGTGCCCACGCCGCTATCATCTTTTCAGCAGTAAGCACACTCGATGTTTTTCCGGTCTTATCCGTGCCTGCATTTTCTAAAATGGCTTGCATATCTGGGTTGCGTATTAAATTCTGGAAATCTTGATTGTTTGACAGCGCCGCTGCATCACCCTTGCTAAGAATTTCTTGAATTTTAGTGTCAGCCAGCAAATTTTTTATCTGCCCGTCGTTCGAAAGTTGTTGAATATGTCCGAGCATAGACTGAGGGTCTTCCGCAAAGGCCTTGGTTAAGTTAGTGGTGGTTTGGTCTTTTAATGTGAGATCCACTACCGCGGCGGCGACATTGCTAACTAATTTTTTCGCACTCATATCTATTAATGATTCATCGTGGCGATGTGTTGCTTTTGAGAGTTGATTGAGATTTTGATTGATGTCTTGGTTGATATTTTGATTGTCGGGTGGGCTGTAAAAAATTTCTTGCGCGTTTACGTCAGCTTGATCATTGTTGCGCGAGCTTTCAGCGCTGGGAGTTTTGCTAACACCTATCGCATAAACAGCGAGCAATCCAAGAACTCCTCCAACAAGCCCACCCACGGTGGCTCCGGCTATTTTTGAGGCCTGACTTTTTTCTTTATCTTCTTTATCGTCGTGTGAACGGTAGTTTAAAAGTTTGCTTACGCTTAGGCTTACAATGAGAAAGATTAAACTGCCTACGACAAAGTAGACAATCATTCCATCGAAGTTTGAGTGTTTGAAAACTAACTGGGCGATAGGTTTTGTTAAAAAGATGGCAGCAGGGTAGGCTACCAACCAAGACACAATCCGAGTGATTGAGCCTATAAAACCTTTTTGATAGCCGCGCCATAGGAAGAAGAAAATCAATGCGCCGAATATTCCTGTGGCTAAATTCATAGTGCGTCTCTACTGATTGGAATGTCTAGTCGTTAGTGGTTGGAGTGTTTAGTCGTTAAAGTTTCTAGGGTTTAAGTTTCTAGGGTTTAAGTTTTTATTTGTGAAAACTGTAGTTGTGAAAATTGTGGTGGTGAAAATTGTAGCTGTGAGAATTGTAGTCGTGAGAAAGCTAGCGTGGTGAAAGCTCAGTCTCATTATGGTCAACAGCAAAAGCAAATTGTCGCCGAAATCGCGGGGTTCATTGCGGCACTATAGGCGAGCTCGCCGCCCAAGCAAAATCCCGTAGCGCCAATGTTTTCTGAACGCTAGTCAG
>JAYWHF010000302.1:0-10201 GCA_043777855.1 Gammaproteobacteria bacterium
ACAAATAAAGAATACTCTTCACTTTAAAACCGTATGAGGCATGGATGCCGATTCGAGCCTACACGGAAGTATTTACGGCGCGTTTTAAAGTGAAGAGTAATTTTTACAAATGACCAGTTAGTATTTTTGCGCTGGTTTTTCAATCATGATCTTTGCTCGGTAGGTTAAGTTGACATGAAGTTAAAAGAGTTGCCGCGTTCGTATTTTATCGCTTGGAAGCTGATGCGAATTGAATTCGCTAATAGAGCACAAGTCAGCTCACAGGATCTGCCGCTTATAGTGTCACTAACGTCGATTCCCGAGCGCTTGCACATCATTCATCTTACTATTCGTAGCTTATTGGTTCAGTCGCACCGCCCTGAAAAAATTGTTCTTTGGTTAAATCACCAATTACGAAATAATTTACCTGAAGCGCTCGCCTCATTGCAGTCGAGCCTGTTTGAAATTCGCTATGTTGATTTAACTTGCTCGCATCGCAAACTTATTCATTCATTGGAAGCTTACCCAGAGAGGACGATTGTTACTTGTGATGATGATCTAATGTATAACTCGACGTGGTTAAAGCGCTTGTATGACGATCACTTACATTTTCCAAAAGATATTATTGCGCATGAGTGTCGCCACATAAAATTTGATAATTTGGGTGAGCCATTACCTTATGATCAGTGGAAGACGGAGAGCCGAACGAATTACACCGACAAATGGTTGATGCCAATAGGTTATGGTGGCGTGCTCTATCCGTCGGGGTGCTTGTATTCTGATGTGTTGAGATCTGATCTGTTTTTACAATTAACACCAAAGGCGGATGATTTATGGTTTAAAGCCATGTCTTATCTTGCTAGCACCGCAACGCGGCGCTCGAGTAATCCTGGCGAAAAACCTGTTCCTATAATAGGCTCGCAGAAAGTTTCTTTAAAGAAAAGTAACGTACGTGAAGACGGCAATTTGAATCAATGGCGTGCGCTTTGCGAACACTATCATTTTATCGGCTCACCGTAAAAATATGAGGATTAAAAAATGGTAGATAATGGGCCTGCAGAACTGTTCCCTGTTGATGCTGTCATTACGTGGGTGGATGGAGCTGATCCTGCACACAAGTTAAAGCTTGACCAATACTTGGCGAGCATAGGTGGTGCTCGTCCTCGTGCTGCAAGTTCCGCACGCTTTCATAACTCAGGTGAAATTGATTATTGCGTGACTTCTTTGCTGCGTTTCGCTCCTTGGATTCGTACTATATTTATAGTAACAGATGCGCAAATTCCAGAATTAATTTATAAATTACAGGGTACACGGTACGAGCATAAAGTTAAAATCGTTGACCATAAAACAATATTTTCTGGTTATGAACTGCATTTACCTACTTTTAATAGTAACTCTATTTCGGCTCTGTTGTGGAAGATACCTGGATTGGCAGAAAATTTTTTATTTTTAAATGATGATTTTGCTTTGCTACGACCAGTTAACGAGCAAGATTTTTTCCGTGAACAAAAAGTAGTGTTGCGCGGTAGCTGGCGAAAATATTCAGAATTAATTTTCAGGACAAAAATTAAATTATGGTTTGAAAAATTTATTTCTAATAATAAAAACGATATAGGTCAGCAGAAGTGTAGTTATTCAGTGGGGCAGGAATTAAGTGCAAAGCATTTAGGTTTTAAAACCTATTATTTTCAGGTTCAGCATAATCCTCATCCTTGGCGCCGCTCAACATTGATGGCTTTTTTTAATGCTAATCCTAAGCTTTTAGAGTTTAGTGTCAGTTATCGACTGCGCTCAGCTAAACAGTTTATTATTGATGCGTTAGCAGCTCATTTGGAGTTGAAACAATTTGGGGCAATAACTGACAATCGCCTTAAAACATTGCAGCTAAAGCCTAATAACCAAGCGCTAGTGCGAATTCAATATAAGCTTGCTAAGGCAGATTGTGACCCAAATACTGCTTTTGTTTGTGTGCAGAATATTGAAAATGCATCTGAAAAAGCACAAAAAATAATTTTTTCATGGTTAGATTTTCGTATTGGAAGCATTGAAAACTTGTTGCAAAAATAACAAACTCTGCGAGATCTGAACAAGCGTTAAAAAGGAGAGCGCGCTATCTTTATTTTAAATATCTGAATGTAAAGTCGTCATACTATAAATTTAAAGCCGGCAATGGTTAGGCCGCGATATTGGTTCCTTGGGATATTTTCTGAAAAGTCAGGTAGGCTGAACATTATGAAACCATGGCTTAGCATTTTAATCCCCGTGTATAACGTTGAGGCTTATTTGAATGAGTGTGTTGATTCGGTGCTGTCTCAGTGGGAAGAGGGAGTAGAGATAATCTTATTGGACGATCAATCGATTGATGGTTCGTTTAAGATAATGAAGCAGATGGCGGAAAATTCAAATGCTGTTGTTATTTTGCAGCAAGAAAAAAATTCAGGGATCAGCGCAGTGCGTAATAGATTGATTGCTGCAGCCACGGGTCAGTATCTATGGTTTTTAGATTCAGATGATGTAATGGCAAAGGGCGCTCTCGAAGAGTTGCGAGGGATTGTGCTTGCGCACTCGCCAGATTTAATTATGTGTGATTATTGCATTTGGCGTCCGGAGACAAAAATACTATCAAAAAATTGGAAGCGTGAGTCGCATGTCGCTTCCTTTTCAGGGCCGAAGAATAAACTTTTGTCGGATCCTATGCAGCTTTTTTCTGGAATGTATCAAAAAGGTAAATTGCATTGCTGGTCAAAGATATTTAAACGAAACTTATGGTCAGATGATTTAAGTTTTCCGGAAGGTAAATATTTTGAGGATATGGCGGTTGCGCCGCGTTTGGCTATTCGTGTGAGTTCTTATTATTACACTGCAAAAGTTTGGGTGAAGTATCGTCAAAGAGCGGGAAGTATTTTATCCGTACCCAGCTTAAAAAAAATTGATGATATGACATCTGCCGTTGACGGAGTCTTAGCGTTATGGCGAACAAAATATCCTGGAATTAAACTATCTGCCCGACTAATATTTGCTAGCTATTGCGTTAAAGTCTACTTTTTCGCACTTAAGGAACTGAAGAAAATTGGCTTATACAATCCAGAAAAAGTAGATCTGTACCGTAACTTATTGCTTAACAATGTTCAGTGCGGAAAGTTTAAGCTGGTTTGGTTGCTTTTATTAAAGGGCGATATTGTTAAAGCAATGAAGCTTGTGCGTTACTTTTGGTTTATAAAAAACTGATCTTGTATTTTATTGCCCTATTTGAGGAGCTATTTTTAAATCCTTAAAAATTTAGCCAGTAAACTCCCCTTGTAATACCATCCTTTCGATAGATAATTATCAATATATTTTCGCTCACCGCCACGTAATTTTACCAAAAAAGGTATTTTTTTAGGGCAGGGTGTTAGTGCAAGTTTAATGTGTAGTTTGCTTTTTCGCCAAGCTAGCAGCGTGTGGAATGCTAGAGCTGTATCTTCGGCTCGGTATAATGTTAGGCGGTAGCTATCATTACCTTCGTCCAAAACCTTTGATGCTGCGACGTGCATAATTAAATAGGTTTGCATTTTTTTGGTGAGTCGCTGAATAATTCGTTCGAAGCTTCCTGATTCTCTTAGTTCTTCAAGATAGAATTGCTCGCCAATTTCAATCGCATGGTTGAATTCATGTGAGAGTTTACGGATAAAGTTACTGTTATTCGTGGCAGCCATAAACCAGTTCTCAACAATCGGTTGCTTTGGACGATTGGTAAATAGGTCTATATAAAATCCGACATATTCGCTTTCCTCATTTTTCTGAGCCTTATGAACCCAATCTAAACTTTCAGTCAAAATAATCGACGCATCTATCCAAATACCTCCATAGAGTGAGAGCAGTCGGAGGCGGATCCAATCGGCTTGGCGATAGTTGGGTAGGGCATTAAAAAAAGTAGGAATGCATTCTGCAGGCAGCCACGTGTGAAGCTTGTTTTTGTTAAGTACACGTACTTCATGGTCGGGGGCATATTGACGCCAATTATTTTGACATAGTGTGACCAAATTTGGTTGAGCTGGCTCGTGCCAATAGGTCCAAATGATGCGTGGAATTTCCGAAACACTTTCTGTATTAGTTTTTCCTGTGGTAATTTTGTGCGGGGTCTCGGGAATTTTGACCCGCACAATAGCGCAATATTTAAGTAAAATTATAAAAACTATCAAGATAAGCAAGGTTAACAGTAGTGCTGTTACAGCGGTCATTTGAGCACCTCATGTTTCCATCATCATTTAATTGATAGTTTTTTAGTTGGCATTTTTTCCATAAACCCTTGTCTACTTTTTTACAATTCCATTGTCATTCCAATAGCGTCCTGTTTTTTTCACGTCGTTTCGAATCGCGTAATTTTTCCTCCAGGTTTCCGGGTTGTCGTATGCGCGTGGGTGATCGAGGTGTAAGCAGGCAATGCTGTAGCGAACTTGTTTGCCTTTTAGCCCATAATTATACAAACGCTCTCCTAGTTCGCGGTCTAGCCCGCCGTATTGCATGTCTTCATTAAAGCCATTGCAGGCCTTTATGGCATCAGTCCATGTTGAGCTGTTCATGCCATTCCAGGTAGCTTTCGTCGGTGTAATTGTATTTAAGAAAGATTTTATATTTTTGTTTTTTATCAGTTTCCAAAGTTTATGACTATTAGGTTGGCCGTGATCAATTAGCCATCGGCGTTCAAAAACTTTACCACTTTGGATGTCGGTTTCATTTATATTTTCTGAGACGGGTGTTGTTAGTTTTACATATCCTCCTGACAGAAAACTCCCCGGTTCAGCCAGTTCGCGGTGCAAGGCAATAAAGGCCGGTTCGGGGATGCAATCACCATCGGTGAAAATTAAATAGTCGCAGTCGGTTTTGGCGATGGTTTTATTTAGTATTTGACACTTTTGAAAACCTTCGTCTTCGTGCCATAGGTGATCTATTGATAGAATGTTTCGTGCCTTAAAAAATTCAATGACATCACGTGTAGCCTTACCTGAGCCGTCATCTGCAATCAGCACCGTAAAATCTTTTTCTGTTTGTGCTTCATATCCAAATAAAACATTTTTTAACCAGAGCGGTGAATTGTAGGTGGTGATTACGATACCCATTTTTTGCGGTTTCATTGTGTAAGGTCTCGCTGATGTATTGATAGCTTTTCGGTTAGTGTTTGCCAAACGCGCTCTGGTTTTATGTCATTCATACAAGGTGGAGTGTCAGTGCTAGTAGCATCTAACCATTTGCAGTGGCGCTTGTGGCACGGCATACAATCAAGTGGTTGCTCAAGCTGTAAGTTGATGGTGTGCGCGCCGATCAAACCAACTGTTACTGGTGATGTGGCTCCATAAAGTGCGATCGTTGGAGTTTCTAGTGCGCCCGCCAAATGAGAAAAACCGGTATCAAGCCCCACCACGCCTGCGGCCTCAACTAATTTCTCTGCAATTGTGGTAATGCTTAAACGATGTTGCGGTCGAGTGGCTTGTGGGTTGGTGCTAATAATGCTCTCGGCAATTGCTTGTTCTGCAGTGCTGCCCCACATTATTTCCACTTGGTAGCCATTGGCAATAGCCAGCAGCGTCAATTTTTGCCAATGTTGCGTTGACCATAATTTGGTGCTCCAACTGGTGCCGATAATAAAAATGAGCTTTCGTGGATTTTTTTGTACATTCGCGAAATTTTGGTTGATGCCAAAGTTTAAGGTTGGTGTCGGTAAGTAATTAAAAATTTGGCCAAAGAGTTGGCGTGTGCGTTCTACGGCATGTTGTTTTTTATCGACATTATATTTTTTTCCATAGAAGTAGCTGGAGATGGATTCGCGCGCGGAGTTTTTGTCATAGCCGTGAAGAGTGCCTGCGTTAGTTAATGTTGCAATAGCGGCACTTTTTAAGAGGCCTTGCGCGTCTACAACTATATCATAGTGATGTTTGCTCAAGGCGTTTCGCCAGGCGCTAAATGCCTGCCAGCTTTTACGGTCACGCGCTTTCATCCAATGCCGTAGTTGAATCGGTATTACGCGGTTAACGCCAGGGTGCCAAGCGACGATTTCTTTAAAGCTATCCTCTACCAGCCAGTCGATTTCAATCTCAGGATAATGGATTTTTAAATCGGTAATGGCGGGGAAGCTATGAAAAATATCGCCCATAGAAGACATTTTAATCAGTAATATTTTCATAGGCGTGTGGGGTTGTAGTTGTACGGCTTTAGTTCCGGGTCTGTGTTGTTTGGCGGCCTGAACTACTGGTAGTCTTTGTAAGACTTTTCTTCAGTTAACTCCGAGCCAAAGGCTATGTTGATGTCTTTTTTAACCTTGGCGCGTTGATCGTTGGTGACATAAACGGCGCGAGCGAGCTGAATAAATTTATCGCTAAAATCTTTTACGTATTCGCAATCGCGAATGTCATCCTCGATAATCCACAGCGATTGGTTTATGTCTTTTAGCGCTTGCTTAAGGGGTGCGAGCTTTGTGTGACCTGCATTATCCAACAGGTTATTAATTTTTTCGTTGAGAATTGCCAGCTCATGGCTGACATTTTTGATCTTTGTGGTATCGCTGATATTGGCGGCTTTAATTTCAAGAATGGTAATTTTGTCGATGAGTTCACCAAGGGATATTGGAGCTTGTATCAGCATGAAGATCGTCTCGCGTCATTTTGGAAAGCGCTCATCTTAGCAAACTCACTTCCCTGTGTGGCTTTAATTATTGGCTTTAACGGACACTTTCTTACTTCTTAGAAAATCTGCTTAAGCTTCTCAGATAATCTACTTAAGTTTCGCTAGAAATCTCGTTAGGCTTCGCTGCAAATCTGGGCGCGCCCTTGGTTCTTGGCACTATAGAGCTGTTTATCCGCGCGCTGAATGAGATCGGTTAATGAGAGGTTGCCGCCCGAGTACAACGAAATTCCCTGGCTCAGGCCCACAGACCAGCCTTGAGCTAGAAATGCGGCTTGGACGCTCTCTTGAAGACGTTGGGAGATTTCCCAAATTGTAGCTTTTTCGGTACTGGCAATAAGAATGACGAACTCATCGCCACCAATTCTTGCGAACGAATCAGTGGGGCGGATTACAGAGAGGCCCACTTTGGCGAAGTTGGCCAAAAGTTTATCGCCTTCAGCGTGCCCCCGCGTGTCATTGAGTTGTTTAAAGTTATCATGATCAATGGCGATCAGACCGATGGTTATAGGTTGTCTAACGTATCGTGAGGATTCTAGTTCGAATGCATGTTCAAGACCGCGCCGGTTTAATAGACCTGTGAGCGGGTCTTGCCGCGATGTCATCATTTCTTTTTGCAGGAGAATTTTTATCTTAAACACTAACAGGCCGGTCACCACAAAAAATACACCGCGACTCGCCGCGTTCCAGACATAAATCCATAGCTCTGAATGTTGATGACCCGCAAAATTGTTTGAAACTTGCCAGAGGGTGGCATCAACGACTGCCATAGTCCAGATAGATGTGGCGTGACCGGTCCAGGCCACGAGAAACATAGGGATGAGGTAAAAAAATGAAAATGAGACTTCGTAGCCAGTCAAACGATCGAGAAAAGATATTTCTAGCGATAGGATGAACCCAATGGCGAGCCCTTGGGTGCTGGTCAGTTTGTTTATGAACTTCCAGAAGCTCCCACTCATAATATGGCCTCCAAAGCGGCTGAAAAATTAGTTTTCACAGTGATAAAGCCCTCGTTCTATGCGCCTCTCGTCGCGCACGAAAACCTGTATTTACACGCGCAGCCAACATTGTAGAACAGGTTCGCCTAGGGGCCGTCAATATTACTTTTTTGCGGCGGTAACCGTGGCTTCAATGTGATCAATAAGCGCGTCAGCTAAACCCAAGCGTCCGGCGAGTAAGTCGAGGTAGCCACGCTCAGCACGGGTATTAGGATCTATCGTAATACGCGATGCCGTAAACAGTTCAACACGCTGGCTTTCGGTTTTCGCCGCGCTGATTATGCTGTCAATATCTACCGGTTTTGACAGCTCGGATTCTAGAAATGCTTCGGCGTCGTTGCCCAGCCCTGCTGATGTGGCTCGCCCCAAAATGGCGTCGCGCTCGGATTGGTCAATGCTGCCGTCGGCTCGAGCGGCGGCAATCATGGCCCGAATCAAACTCACTACGAAATCAGCGTCGTGTGTTGGATCGTTGAGTGCAAATCCGCTGCCTGCAGGTGGCGGAAGAGCCTCAGTGGTTGTGGTGATTGGGCTCTGAGCGGTTTCGTTAGCGGTGTTAGCCTGCCATTTTTTATAGGCCTGGTAGCCTAGGCCAGCAATCGCGGCCAAACCACCTAATTTCAAGGTTGAGCTTGCGAGTTGCCGGCCCGTACCTGTGCCTAGCAATACGGCGGCCAAGGCGCCGGTTGCTAAAGGGTTGTCTTTGGCTAGCCGGCCTACTTGGGTCGCGCTGTCTTTTACGGTGCCACTTGTACCGGGCACTTGAGCGCCCAGCAACTGCTCCAATAATTTTTTTGCATCAAACATGGTTATACCCCTGTAAAGGTGTTGGTTAAGTGATGTGAATTTGCGTGAATCTTTGCAATGACAGAAAAGTTATTGAGTGCCAGTAGTTGTTTAGGTTCCATTGCGGGCGACCAAAGAACGCGCCTCGGCTGGCGGCGTTGGGCATTATACAAAATTCTACTGACATCTTTTGGCAGCGGTTCCCGTTAGGATGGCGTGACTGACTTAATGAAAAACATAACTTATCTAGGAGAAGAATTTTGTGGCAAGCTAACTTCAAAACAACAACCGATGTTTCCGCCGAGAAACTTTACCGTGCGATGACAGATTTTAACGCGTGGAGCAAATGGGACAAGGGCATTGAGTATACGCAGTTGATCGGTGAGGCAAAGACGGGCAGTACATTTGTGCTAAAACCCAAAGGTGGGCCTAGCGTAAAAATGACGATAGAAAAAATGTGGCCTTTTGAAATCATTGACGTTGCGCATTTACCCTTTGCGAAAATGCGTACGGTGCATCGATATGAACGCATTGGCGATACGACACACATCTCAATGGAGTTGCAGATTTGGGGCTTGCTGGGTTTTTTGTGGCGAAGAATTATCGGTGACGGGCAGATTAAGGAGGCGGCTATGCAAACGAACGCATTGGTTGAGTATGCGCGGGCGGCTTAGTGATGTGGTTTTTGTGAACTTGCGTTCTAGCAACTTTAGCCGCTTTTCCTTGGAGAAAATTGTCAATGCGGAAAATTCGTAATTTAGCCGTAGCGGATGTTTTCGATGCCTATCCGGCTGTGGTGCGAAAAAAATTGTTGGCGTTGCGGGCACTTATTTACGAGGTTGCTAGTGAATATCCCGCCGTAGGAGAACTCGACGAGTGTTTGAAATGGGGAGAACCAAGTTATGCAGCTAAAGGTGGAAGTGCCGTTCGTATCAATTGGAAGCCATTCTCGCCGGCGCAAATTTTTGTGTATTTTAATTGTAAGACTCTGCTTGTTGAAACCTTCAAAGAGCTCTATGGCGATAGGTTTCGTTACCAAGGGAATCGAGCGATTGTCTTTGATGAGCAAGATGAAATACCCACTGAATCACTGAAGCACTGCATAAGCTTGTCCCTAAATTATCACCGCATTAAACACTTACCCTTGCTTGGCGCGTGATTGTTCCCGTTTTACTTTCTTCAATTCACGCGTTTGGATTTTCCGGCAATGTAGTGCCAGGCCAGTGCCAAACCGTTTCCTTTACTGCGTATAATACGGCCGTTTTCTCGTTTCCTTGTTGCTAAACTTGATAGGCCACATCATGACCGTTCGTACTCGTATTGCCCCATCGCCTACCGGTGACCCCCACGTTGGCACTGCTTACATAGCCTTGTTCAATCTCTGTTTTTCGCGGCAACACGGCGGTGAATTCATATTGCGTATTGAGGATACTGACCAAACCCGCAGCACGCCTGAGTCAGAACAAGCCATATTGGATAGCTTGCGCTGGCTAGGTTTGGACTGGGACGAAGGCCCCGATATTGGCGGCCCCCATGGTCCCTATCGGCAAAGCGAGCGCATGGGTATGTATCGCCAATACGCAGAGGATCTCATTGCCAAAGGCCATGCTTTCTATTGCTTCGCCACAACCGAAGAGCTGGACGATATGCGTCGCGAGCAGCAAGTACAAGGCAAAACGCCGAAGTACGACGGCCGCGGCTTGTTGTTGTCAAATGACGAAGTTCAGCACCGTTTAGCGGCAGGCGAACCCTATGTGATTCGCATGAAAATTCCGGAAGGG
>JAYWHF010000303.1:0-3634 GCA_043777855.1 Gammaproteobacteria bacterium
CTCAGTATCTTTGCCGACAAAAATAGAGTGGGTGAATGCGGTACGTGGTCAGGGTGATTTTGGTGAGGCGGATAGAATTACGAAAGAGCTTTTAAAAGAGTATGCAGACAATGAGGATGCGCTGCAAAAAATTGATTGCTTGTTAGATGAACCTTGCAGCAAAAAAATGAAGGCCCTCGTTGCTAAAATTAACAAAGAGGGTATCGCGCACTACGAAGCCAAAAATTTCAGCGGCGCTGTTGAAGCCTTTAGGAGCGCGTTGGTCGAGTTACCGCAAATTATAGGTTTGCATTTAAATTTTTTACAATCCCTTGTTGAGCTTCTCAAGCAGGATCCCGCTCATGAACCAACTCAGCAAACCGCCCAGCAAACACTGCGTTACGTTGCTAAAATAATTCCTCCTAATCATGCGCAGTACCACCGCTTTTGCCAGCTTGAAGAAGTCTACAAACGTTGCTTGCATGAAAATGCCCAGCGTTCGTCCGTGAGTTTTTAATGCTGGATTTTTCTGTTCTAATCAACATCACCGCGAGGCCATGAGTTGAGTGAAAGCTGAGATGACAAATGCAAAGCTAGTTTTTCTGGCGCTGACTTTTTTTGGTCTGGGTTTTGTGGCGAGCGAATACCGGCATGGTTTGAATTTGCGCCTTGGTGACGCTTCTCAGGTTCAGGCAAACATTAACAGAGAACCGGCGAATAGAGTGCTTGCGATGAAGGGTGAAATCACAGGCAGCGATGGGTCATTGATGCAGAGTGATATCGCACCTAGCGAAGATTCTGTAGAGAACGTGGTGTTGAATGGAGGCGTGCCGACCGAGGGGTTTTCTTGGGCGAGAGTTAATCAGCTAATACGGAATGAAAATTACAGCGAGGCGATTCGTTTACTTACTGGCTATCTTGAGACTGACGCTAATTCTGTGCAGGCGTGGTTCCTGTTGGCAAATTGCTATCAAAAACAAGATAAACATAAACTGGCGATCGATGCTTGGTTTCATTATCTAAAACTTGAAGTCGATGCTAAAAAAATTGAACAAGCGATCAAGCAAGTTAAACATTATTTAAGTTCACTAAGTGATAAGCCTGCGCTTGTTGATAACGAATTTACCTGGCTTATTGCTCAGCTGGAAGCGTTGCAAAATTTCCGCCAGAACGACGGTGAACTCCATTTAGCGTTAGCCGGTTTGTATTTACAGGTCGAGGACGCTTACCAAGCGCAATACCATGCACTTATGGCAGCAAATGATCCGGTTGCACAAAAACGTGCTGAAGAAATTTTAGCAAAACTAAACGGTAAGCCGGTGACGGATGAACTAGCGATTCCGTTACTTCGGTTTGGTAACCAATTTTTGGTGAACGTAAGCATTGAAGGACATTCTGCTAATTTGCTGTTGGACACTGGCGCTTCACTGAGTGGCGTTGCAAAAAGTTATGCGGCTAAATATCCGTCGATCGTAAAAGCCACTAAACCCATTCGACTCAATACGGCCAGTGGAACGGAAGATAGTTATCTGTTTACCGTTGAAAATTTGAGTTTTGGCAGTTTGGTTTTTTCGCAGCACATTCTTGCTCTTTTGCCAATGAATAGCGCTGAAGAGTTTGACGGGCTTCTAGGTGTGGATATTCTTGGCCGTTTCGACTTCGTCATAGATCAAGATGCAGCGGTGTTGCGGTTGCGTGAACGTAAAAAATAAAGTCGTGTAATTCTGATGCGTATATGATGGTTTCTTTCTAAGAAACTATCTCTTTGTAAGCGGCCCATCCTAATAAACCCCCGTTTTAGTAAGCTCCAGTGTTAGTAAACATCCCGCACATAGCGTTTATCCATGCTGAGTTTACGCATGTAGTTTGCGGTTTCTGCGTCATCAAATTTTCCATGAAGCTGAATAATATCGCGCAGTGTGTTGTCCACGTCTTTTGCCATTTTAGTGGCGTCACCGCATACGTAAAAGTAGCCGCCCTCGGCATCTAGCCATTGCCAGATTTTTTCGCCATGCTCGCGCACAAGGCCTTGCACATAAATTTTTTCTTGTTGGTCGCGCGAAAACGCGAGGCTCAATTCAGTGAGTAGACCTTGTTGTTGGAATTCACGAAATTCGTCGTGATAATAGAAATCCGTTGCCGCGTGTTGCTCGCCAAAGAACAGCCAGTTTTTACCTGTGTCTGCGCGGGCGCGACGCTCTTGCAAAAATCCGCGAAAGGGCGCAACGCCGGTTCCGGGGCCGACCATGATGATAGGTAAACTGCCGTCAGAGGGTACGCGAAAATATTTGTTGGCTTGAATAAAAATAGGTACCTCGACACTGCTCGCGCGGTCAGCGAGAAATGTGGAGCAAACACCTTTGCGAATTTTCTTGGTGTTAAAGAATCGTTCGTAGCGGACGGCGGCAACCGTGAGGTGAACCTGATGTTCAAACTCTTTTGAGCTGGAAGCTATCGAGTAAAGGCGAGGTTGAAGGCGCTTTAGTATATTGAGTAACTCATCAGCATCGCAGCGTATGGGGTATTCCTGAATGACATCCACCAATTGGCGGCCATACAGCCAGTCTTGCAACGCTGCTTTCTGGTCGGCGTGCAATAGTTTTTGCAGGTCTTTGCTGTTGGTGCGAGCAGCGATAAATTGCAGGGCGTCCATATTCGGGCGACAAATTTCGAATTTATGCTGCAATGCTTCGCGCAACGGCATTGAGTGAGTGTCCACGATCACGGGTGCGTCTTGATCTAGATTCAGTGCCATTTCCAACTCGGTGACGAGTTCAGGGCAATTTTGCGGCCACACTCCCAGCGCATCTCCAGCCTCGTAGGTCAGGCCCGATTGGCCAAGATCGAAGCCGAACTGGCGAGTGTCTTTACTGCCGCCGCTATTAAGCCGTTTGTTGATCACCAAACGCGATGGGTAGGGATTGGTTTTGCTATAGATGGCTTTAGTTGGAATGGGGGTGCTCGATGCGGTTGAGGCGTTTAGGGTTGAATGGCTTGAGTCGCTGGAAAGCGTCAAAGGGCTCGCCAAAGAAAGCGCCAAAGAACGCGTCAAAGAAAGTTTAGCGCTTAGGGTTTCCGTGAGGCGAGCCAGCCACGCGTTCGCCGGTGCTGCAAAGTCGGCGTCGCAGTCAACACGCTCAACCAAAGGTAAACCGCCAAGTTCCACAAGGCGCGCAAACAGTTTCTTACCATGGCCGCAGAATTGATCGTAGCTGGAATCCCCTAAGGCAAGCAAGGCAAACTCAAGGTTGGCTAAGCGCGGGCTGGCGTCGCTATTCAATTGCTGCCAGAAGTCGCCGCCGCTGTCGGGCGCGTCGCCGTCGCCAAAGGTGCTGGTGATGAAAATTGCGTGCTTATCGTGGCTAAGTTTTTCGACGCTGTAGTCGTTCATCGCATGCAGCTTGACGGCCCAGCCGGACTCGCGAAGTTTTGCGGCCACATCTTCCGCTAGAGCTTCAGCGTTGCCGGTTTGCGATGCCCAGAGCAAGCTGATGACGGATTCATTTTCAGGCATTGAAGGAGCAACATTCAGCGGTAAAACCCGGCTAAACATGCCCGCGAGCAGACCGTTAATGTACACGAGATGCTTGCTTGAAATCGGCGCATCGGCCGGAAGCGCAGGCACGGCGTTAATCTGCTTCGCCGTGGTTTGCAA
>JAYWHF010000304.1:0-10172 GCA_043777855.1 Gammaproteobacteria bacterium
TGTGTTGTAGCTTCTCATACGGGTACGCACGTAGTTGCCAGACTCACTTAGCTGCGATGTTGCCCAACCGCCAGTGCCACTTGCCCCCGACCTCAATGCGGCTGAGGTTTCAGCTTGATCTGTCAAAGACCAGTTAACCCAACTAATGCCATATGAATCCAACAAGTTCAACCAAGTGTCAGTTTGTCCTGGACAAATTGACCCCCCACCCGTGTATTCAGAATTGCCCCACTCGGTAGAAAAGATTGGGAGCTTCGCATCTGCTGCCGTTTTTGCAAGCGTGCGCAAGGCATCTTGATGTTCAACGGAGCACGAGTAGAAGTGAAGGCTGTAGGCTACTTTATTATCCACCAAGGGATCTGCAACCACTTGATCCAAACGTTGGCTCCATACTGCCGTACCTACGATCACAAATGCATCGGGTGCGCCTTGACGGATAACAGGGATAAGTTCGTTCGCATAGGGCTTAAGCACATCTTTCCAGTTTACATTGGCGCCGTTTGGCTCATTTGCAATTTCATAAAGTATGTGTGGGTCATTGCCATATTTAGCGGTTACTTGTCTAAAAAAGGCTTTAGCCGCTTCTTTGTTATCCAAAGGATTACCGTCTGAGAGGATATGCCAATCAACAATCACATAGATATCGGCCGCTATGGCCCCATCGACCACGTCCCATACTTTATTGATAACACTCGGGTTATCCAGATAGCCGCCTTCTTTGGTGTACATCGCCGCACGAACAACGTTTGCTTTCCAATCATCGCGCAACCATTTAATGGCACTCGCGTTAGCGAACTTAGCACCCTTCTCCCATTGCAAGCCGTAAGTACTCATGCCGCGCAATTGAATCGCATTGCCATTTTGGTCAGTTAAGCGGCCATTAACAGTTTTCAAACGACCGTGTTGCGACACAAATCCACCGTTGTTACCCGAAGAGCTAGGCGTAACTGATTTAGAGCTTGGCGGAACGATTACACTGGATACACTAGAACTGGACTTCGAGCTTGGAGTCACACTTGCGCTAGTTGTGGCAGCGCTTGATTTGGAGGTCGGATTAACTACGTCATCCCCAGTGACAATCGGTGTTGCCAATGGGCCGACCGGTTTTGCACCGCCAGCGCCATAGAATTGGGACAGACTTACGCCCGTTCCAGCCGCACCACCTAGTGCAACATCATGCGCAAGACCAACAAATTTGCCCGCCGCATTTTGCCAGAGGACCGGCTTAATTAAGGCATATTTTTCTTCATCCCAAGACGCCCAATCGTCTTTCAATAACCCGCCCGTGTCGCCTGAGTTAGGGTTGATGCACCAGAAGGTGTGGTGAATTTTTTGCTCAAGAATAAAATCGCGTAAATGTGTCATCCACGGAATGTTGCCGCCTTCAAGTCTTCCACCCCATTCACCAATCAACAATGGCGCAATGTTTTGCTCGTGAATGAAGAACCAGTTAGGCTGCCACACTTCATCAAACAACGATTGTTTGGTAAAGGGTTTGGTAAACCATGGTTGCAGATACACCAATGGGCCGTACTCATGAGGCGAGTAGACTAATTGACTTTGATTAGCACCCAACTTAATCGGGTGATCTTTCACGCCACGTAAATTACCGCCCCACCAGTTGAAGTCATAATCTGCTTTGTCAGTTGAGGCCCAGCTTTTGCCGGGCTTGACATACATTTCAATGCCTTCACACAGAACTAGTACTTTAGGATGAATGGCTAAAACACGCTTGGATGCATTTTCACACGCATATTTCCAGTTATCTACGTCGGTTGAACCATCCCATTTAGCGCGAGGAGAATCGTTCATTGTGCCATGAGGTTCATTTTCCATATCGAAGGCAACGATGGTGTCGTTATTTTTGTAACGATCAGCGACCCATTCCCATGTTGAATAGAAATCCTCAGGCGTAACGGTTCCCTTGTACCACATTGGCGCGAGGTGACCTGAGTTATCCGCCTCTGCAGAGTGGACGTCCAGCATCACTTTGACACCATACATTTTTGCTTCTGCAAGGAACTGGTCAAAAATTTGGAGTGTCGTCATGCCAGTCAAATAGGCGTTAGTCCAGCCATTCGGACTGCTGGTGGTAGCTGCTTGGCCATTTTTCCATTCCTTGAGTAGTTGAGTAGAAATGGGTACGCGAATAATGTTCAACCCACGCTCCGCAACAGTTTTAACTACGCTTTCCATTTTGACGGACCAGAGCCCGTGGAAAACTCGCTCACCGGCGTTATAACCAAACCAGTTCGCTCCCGTTAACCAAACAGGGTTGCAATCACGATCGACGATGTTATTGCCTACGGCGCGCAGCCAGTCGCCACCCGCTGCTCCGAGCTTGGAGCAATTCGCATCGCCTGTTTGATTCCCAGAGCTTGAGCTTGAGCTCGACCTAGAGCTTGGCCTAACGCTCGAACTTGGTTTGTAGCTTGAGGTCACACTCGCTACAGATTTGGAGCTTGGTGTTACGCTCGCAATCGGTTTAGAACTTGGAGTTACGCTAGCAATTGGTTTAGAACTTGGGGTTACACTAGCAATCGGCTTGGAGCTAGGAGTTACACTGCTGGCAACGCTCGTACCGCAGACCGCACCAGTAACCGTTGGTTTTTCTGCCGCTGAACCATTATTGCTACCTTGCATACCAAAACTTACAGATTGCCCCGGGGCAATAGTGCCGTTCCAGCCCACGTCTTTAGCAGAGTAAGGATTGCTACCTGACAATGTAGCGTTCCAAGAACTCGTAATTCTGTTGGCATTGTATTGCCAACCTACATTCCAACCGTTAATTGTGGACCCACCGTCGTTAGTAATCGTGATAGTTGCATTGAAACCACTACCCCAGTCACCGTCAACTTTATAGCTGCACACTGCTGCTTGCGCTTGGCTTGCGCCTAAACTCAAGCCAAGCAACGCCGCCAGGCCAAGAACCTTTTTCGACATCTTCATTATTTACTCTCCGAGATTTGTTGTACCGCTGTTTAAAATTATATTTATTCTCTAAGCAACCCTCAGTGCTCAATGACACAAGGCAGGCAACTTCGGATGCTTTCTTAACACAGAAAAAAATATTTATAGTTATATTTACTCTTGCCGCAATAACTCCATGTAACGATAAGATGTGGATAGTCTCTTCCAGATCAAGCTTAAAATCGTCCGAGATATAACTCGACGAACCAATCTCTAAACATCACACACAAGGGAGACATGCCACTTACCTTTTCGCAAAGTATGATTAAAAATATAGGCATCCAAGCGTACCTTTATAAAACCACCTGAAGTGGCACTTACACGACGACTTAAGCGCAATTCATTGAATTTGTTAGCTTTTAAAGATGAGAAGGGTGTCACAATCCCAAAATAGAGTAATTTTTAATCAAATTCGAGTGTTTTTTAACCCCGCCGAAATATTATTTTTGGTTATTAAAAAACAGAAATAGAGAAAATAAAGTCTAAAAAAAATTAGATATTTAACTATAGGTATGACTTAACGATAGATAAAAACGTCTAAAAATACCTCGCTCGAGGAGTTTTCTAGGGGGCACTGTCTTTTTAAGCGGAAAGCAATCCGGGCATAACCACTCAGTAACTGGCGCGTTGCAACTGGTTAGCAAAGTAGAGGTGAACAAAAGTGACTGATGCTACAATGCCAATCTCTCAGACAACCTTGAACATTTCTTCCTATGCTGCTATTCGTCGATGACTTAACCAATGTTGATTTCAGCTTTCTCGATGCGAGTAGAGGATTAATCGGTGAAACCTGGTTAGCCAACATTCAGCTCGACGGGCAGCTGGACGATCAAGGCATGGTCTGCGATTTTGGAACGGTTAAAAAAGTCATCCGCAACTGGTTAGATACTGAGCTAGATCACCGCTTAGCAGTGCCAGCAAGATCTCCAAACATCCAAATAACCGACGCGGGCGACTTCCTAGAGATTTACTGGAAATTCGGCGAAAAGAATGAGTTTCTGCAAATGCGTTCCCCGCGCAACGCCATAGCTCTGGTTGATGCGACGGTTATCAACCAGAAAACGGTGTCAGCTTGGTGTGTCAGCCAACTTATAAAGCTGTTTCCTAAAAGTATTGCGAAACTGGAACTAAAATTCACCTGCGAAGACATACAAGGAGCCTTCTACCACTACAGTCATGGCTTAAAAAAGCATCTAGGAAACTGTCAACGCATTGCCCATGGCCACCGTTCTCGAATAGACATCTGGGAAAATGATGAAAAGGCATCGAGTTTAGAGGCTCATTGGGCAGAACGTTGGCGGGATATATACCTTGGTACTAATGCGGATATCTTTGCCAAACCCATCCATGACATGCAACCCTATTATCATTTTGCGTATCAGTCACAACAAGGAAAATTTGAACTTACCCTGCCACAACGTTGCTGCTATTTAATAGATACTGACACAACAGTCGAGCTAATTGCTCATCATCTCGCCACCACGATTAAAGCCGAGCGGCCTACATCTACTATTCGTGTCAAGGCGTTTGAAGGTGTTAGAAAAGGGGCTATCACAGAATACTAGTAGGAGTCAGCTGCTGAGATTACTTTCAAAACACCCTCTAATCGGAAGGCCGTGTCTGCATCACCCGCACTCAGAACCGACAAATAAATAATTTTTTCTACCCAAAGCCACCGGCCGCATGCAGCGTTCGGCAAAATTATTGTCGGCTTCGAGAAAGCCTTGCTCGGTGTAGCGACATTTCGACGCTCAGGGCGAGCATCCTCTATTGATGATTTTTGCGCCTCCTTAACATCAAGACTTTTTCGCTATAAACCTGCATCGAACACTTTATTTGCATTGTAAATCTGAGGATGGCAGCTAGCCTTAAAAATTAAAAATCATTCTTTAATTAATAAGAGTTGCCATGACGTCAAAATTCCATTTTATCTCTGGCCTGCCCCGCTCAGGCTCCACCTTGCTTGCCGGCATTCTTCGTCAAAATCCACATTTTCAAGCGGGCATGACGAGCCCTGTCGGGGTATTGTTTGCCGGTTTGCTCAATCAATTTAGTGCTGGTAGTGAATACGGTCCGGTGATTACGCAGACGCAGCGGCAGCGTTTATTGCGAGGGCTTTTTGACAGTTACTATGCCGACGAAAAAGACGGGGCCGATGGAAAAGATAATCGCGTTATTTTTGATACCAATCGAATGTGGTGCTCAAAATTACCAGCGCTGATGGATTTATACCCACAGGCCAAAGTGATTGCCTGTGTGCGCAATGTGGCGTGGATTATGGATAGCATCGAAAAACTCTACCGCGCCAATCCCTTCGAAAATACCAAGCTCTATAACGATGACATTGAACGCAATACTGTTTATAGCCGAGTAGAAACACTCGCGCAGCGCAATCGTTTGGTGGGCTTTCCATGGGCAGCACTGAAGGACGCTTATTACGGCGAGCACGCGAAATCACTCTTGTTAGTTGAATACGATTTGTTAGCCCAGGCGCCCGAAAAAGTCATGCGTTTAGTGTATGACTTTTTAGGCGAGCCTTGGTATGAGCACGATTTTAATAATGTGCAATACGATGCGCCTGAGTTTGATCAAGCCTTGGGTTTGGATGGCTTGCATCGCGTGCGTGCGAAAGTATCTGTGCAGCAACGCCAAACAATATTACCGCCGGACTTGTTCGCTCAATACAGCAGTTTAAGTTTTTGGAATGAAGATACCGCGAGTGCTGCGAATGTTATTCGTATCGCCGCTAGCGGTGTGAATGCGTAATAAAAATCGTTAATTAATACTGAGAAACTATTATGTGGTCAATCAAACAACCTTCTAGTGCGACAACAAACACTCGCAAAGCCCGCACCTTGTTTTGTGGTGCAGCTTTGGCATCAGCGATTCAGGGCGCTTATGCAAGCGCTACCGGCGAACAATTTCCGGCGCCGGCGACCCACGCTGCTATTGGTGTTGCGACCCGTGTAGCCGAGAGCAATCACGCCGTGGTTTTTGTTGATCGACGAGTAGAAGATGCAGAAGCGCTGCTGAATGATATGGCCGTGGGTACTGAGCTTGTTTATATCAACGAGGCTGAAGATGGCTTGCAACAAATAGCCAGTGTTTTGAAAAATCGTTCGAATATTGGATCGCTGCAAATTATTTCTCACGGTGAGGCGGGTGCTTTGTTGTTGGGTAAACATCTTTTGTCGAGTGCAAACTTAAAAAATTATAAAAATGAATTAGCTGTTATTAAACAAGCGTTGAAAACCAATGCGGATATTTTGCTTTTTGGTTGTGATGTAGGTGCGGGCAACGCAGGGAAAGAATTTGTTAATCAACTTGCTAAAGCAACGGGTGCGGATGTTGCGGCGTCTAATAATAAAACGGGCGCAAGTGGTGATTGGGATCTTGAAATTAGCGCAGGAAGTATTGACGCTGTGCCGGTTTTAGCCGCTACTTCAGAAGCATCTTATCTCCATGATTTGGCCACACTGACGGTAACCAGCAACGCCGACTCTGGCGCTGGCAGCCTGCGTAACACTGTAACCGCTGCAATATCGGGCGATACAATTACGTTTAATGCGGGTATGACGGTAACTCTTTCATCAGGCCCTTTGACTATTAATAAAAACCTGACCATTGACGGTGATTTAGATAACAACGGTACGCCCGATGTGACCCTCGATGCCAATTACAGCAGCCGTGTACTGAACATTTCTTCTGGCACCGTAAACCTAGACGGGCTTGTCATTACCCGTGGCGCACTCTCCGGTAATGGCCGCGCCTCGGGTGTTGCCTTGTCCGGAGGAGGCAGCCTTGGCGGTGGGATTTCTAACTCGGGCACACTCACACTAACCAATGTCACTGTAACGCAAAATATAGCGACCGGCGGCGGTGGTGGTGGTGGTGTTACAGGCGGAAGCGTTGGTGGTGGCGGCGGCGGCGGTAGTGGTGCCGGTGGTGTTGGCGGGGGCGATGGCGGAAATGCTGGGAGCGGAGGGGGCACCTACGCTGGCGTTGCCGGTGGCGGTGGCAGCGGTGGGCGCGGTGGTGGCTATGATGCGGTTAATATGGGGGGGCGCGGAGGTACCAGTAGTGGTGGCGGTGCGGGAGGAATTGGCGGCGGTGGCTACTCCAATGGTGGCGCAGGCGCTACCGCTACTGCAAACAGTGTAACTATTGGCGGCGGTGGCGGCGGTGCTGGTTGGGATGCCAATGGCGGAACCGGCGGCGGCGGCGTAGGAGGAATTTATAACGGAGGCGGTGCCACCCTGACGATTGTAGGTACATCGGCTATTACCAATAACATAGGTGCGGGCGGTGGTGGCGGTGGCGGTGGTGGTTCTGGAAATTTTGGAGGGAATGGAGGATTGGGTGTTGGCGCCATCTGGAATGCAGGCGGAACAGTTAACATTACCAGCGCAAATTACACGGCTATGACGGGTAATGCGGCAACCAGCGGTGTAATTGGTAGTGTTGTTAACGCCGGTTCATCTGGTGCAACGTCACCAACGGCGGTTACCAGAATCTATAACAGCGGTGGTACGGTGAATACGAATTACACGCCGCCGGATACCACTCCACCCACAGTCACCTCTGTCAATTCCAGTACATCCAACGGCACCTATAAAGTCGGTGATACTGTCAGCGTACAAGTTAACTTCAGCGAAGCCGTTACCGTCACGGGCACACCGCAACTCACCTTGGAAACTGGCACGACTGACCAGATAGTTAACTACGCTAGCGGCAGTGGTACCAGCAGTTTGACCTTCACCTACACGGTGCAGTCTGGCGATACCAGTGCTGATTTGGATTACCAAAGTACGGGTGCTCTTGCTTTAAACGGTGGCACTATTCGTGATGCGGCGGCTAACAATGCAACCCTGACTTTAGCTTCACCAGGTGCGGCAAACTCATTGGGTAATAACAAAGCTATTGTGATTGATGGCGTGCGACCCACAGCAACACTTGTTGTTGCGGATACATCATTACTCGCGGGCGAAACGTCGCTCGTGACCTTCACGTTTTCTGAAGTGGTGACTGGTTTTACCAATGCGGATTTATCGATTGAAAATGGTAGTTTGAGTGCGGTGAGTTCGTCTGATGGTGGCATTACCTATACGGCGACACTCACGCCTACGGCGAGTATTACCGATGCAAGCAACCTGATTACAATTGATAATACCGGCGTTGCCGATACCGCCGGAAATGCGGGTTCAGGCAGCACTGACTCCAATAATTATGCCATTAGTACTGTTCGTCCAAACGCCAGCATTGTGGTTGCCGATAATTCGCTACTGGCGGGTGAAACTTCGTTAGTAACCATTACTTTCTCAGAAGCCGTAACCGGTTTTACCAACGCTGATTTAACGATTGCGAATGGTACATTGACGGCGGTGAGTTCCAGTGATGGCGGCGTAACTTGGACTGCAACACTCACGCCTACGGCGAGCATCACCGACGCAACCAACCTAATCACGCTCGCTAATACAGGTGTGACAAATGCGGCGGGGAATGTAGGAACAGGCAGCACCGATTCTAATAACTACACGATTGCGACTGTGCGCCCAACAGCCAGTATTGTTGTTACAGACACTTCATTGCTTGCCGGTGAAACATCGCTCGTGACTTTCACTTTCTCAGAAGCCGTAACCGGTTTTACCAATGCGGATTTAACCATTGCGAACGGTACATTGAGCGCTGTGAGTTCGTCTGATGGCGGCGTAACTTGGACAGCAACACTCACGCCTACGGCAAGTATCACCGACGCAACCAACCTAATCACGCTCGCTAATACAGGTGTGACAAATGCGGCGGGGAATGCAGGAACAGGCAGCACCGATTCGAATAATTACGCGATTGATACCGCATTGCCAACTGTTTCCTCCGTCAATTCAAGCACCACCAATGGCAGCTACAAAGTGGGCGATGCAATCAGCGTACAAGTGAACTTCAGTGAAGCAGTCACCGTCACAGGCGCGCCACAACTCACATTAGAAACCGGCGCGACTGACCGAGTCATAAATTATGCAAGTGGTAGCGGCACCAGCAGTTTAACGTTCACTTACACAGTGCAAGCCGGTGATATCAGTTCTGATTTGGATTATCAAAGTGCAGCGGCGCTCACATTGAATGGTGGCACGATTATAGATGCCGCTGGTAACGCTGGTACGCTCACTCTGGCTTCGCCCGGAGCAGCTAACTCACTTGGCAGCACCAAAGCATTGGTCATCGACAGCGCCTCAGCCGCGCCCACGCTCACCACGCCAACAAACAACGCGGTCGACAACGCCAGTTTTGCTGTTGCCTTCAATCTGCCTGAAGCCGCATTGTCCGGCTCGCTCAAACTCACTTTCACTCAGACCGGCGGTACCGTCGACGCGACTTCACCTCACCTAGTGACTCTGGCTGATGCTCTTGGCTCTGCAGGCGCACAAAGCACGACACTCACCGCGAGCAATTTCTCAGGTAACCCCCAAGTCACCGCCGTCACGGGCGGCAACTCCCTTGTTGATGGTGCTATTTACAGTGTCACGCTCGCGTATCAGGATACTGTCGGCAACCCCACCAGTTCTGTTACTAGCAGCAACGTCACCTACGACATAAGCGCTCCCACCGCAACTATTGTTGTTGCAGATACTGCGCTTTCGCTTGGCGAAACGTCTCTCGTAACAATGACTTTTAACGAAGCTGTGACAGATTTTACCAACGCCGATTTAACCATTGCGAACGGTACCTTGAGTGCAGTGACTTCGGGCGATGGTGGCATCACGTGGACAGCGACATTAACACCCACCGCAAGCATCACCGACGCAACTAATCTCATCACACTAAACAATACTGGTGTGACAGATACCGTAGGCAACGCGGGAACCGGAACAACTAATTCGAACAATTACGCAATCGATACTGTTCGCCCCACCGCGACCATTGTTGTTGCCGATACTGCTCTAGCGATTGGTGAAACATCTCTCGTAACAATTACATTTTCAGAAGCAGTCACAGGTTTTACCAATGCGGATTTAACCATTGCGAATGGCAGTTTGAGTGTAGTGAGTTCGTCTGATGGCGGTGTGACTTGGACAGCCACGTTAATGCCTGCTGCGGTTAACGATGCGACTAACGTGATTACACTCGCCAACACCGGCGTGCAAGATACAGCGGGAAATACTGGTACAGGTACAACCACATCCAATAATTACACCATTGATCGGGTA
>JAYWHF010000305.1:0-3633 GCA_043777855.1 Gammaproteobacteria bacterium
GATCTTCTTTTACTTTACCGCGATCCGACCGTAGATGGTTTAAAGACGGGGCATACAGAAGAGGCCGGTTTCTGCTTGGTTTCGTCATCGAAACGTGAAAACACCCGTTTGATCACGGTGGTGATGGGCACCAAAAGCGATGAATCGCGAGCTACGGAAACCCAAAAACTCTTAGCCTATGGGTTCAGATATTTTGAAACTGTTGATCTTTATAAGGGCAATACCCAAATCACGAAAGCGCGCATCTGGTCAGGTAAGGCGCCTGAGGTTTCCTTGGGGTTAGCTAACAACGTCAGGCTAACCTTGCCTCGCGGTCGCACTGACGCACTGCGCGCGAACGTGCATTTGCTAGAGAACATTAAGGCTCCAATCGCGGTCGGCCAAACGTTGGGAAGTCTGAGCGTTGAGTTGGATGGCAAAACTATTGCGGATGAACCGCTAGTGGCGCTTGCCGCTGTCGAAGAGGCTAGTTTTTTCGAACGTGCGTGGGACAGCATTAAACTTTTCTTTCGTAAGTTGTTCAGTTAAATTTTTTGATCAGAGTTGGCTTGGTCAACTCTGTGGTAATGGAGACTTTATCAGTGACCGAACAACAACCTCCCAAAATAGAATTCCCCTGCCCCAATTATCCTATCAAGGTCTTGGGAGACGCTGACGCCGAGATGCACAGCTATGTGTTGGAAATTATGGAGCGCCACGCACCTGGGTACGATCAAACTCGCATCACCATTTCGGAATCTAGCAAAGGCCGTTTTCAATCGTTAACTGTGTGGATTACTGCTACGGGCGAACATCAGTTGCGTGCCATTAACGACGATTTGCGCACCAACAAAAAAATTAAAATGGTGATGTAGGTTGTGCGCCACTGGGTTAAATGATTTCAGTTACGTGCCCTTGTTAGAAGTAACTGATTTAGGGGTGGAGCCCTACGAAAAAACCTGGGCGGCCATGACAGAGTTTACGAACGGGCGCACGAGTGAGACCAATGACAAATTGTGGATAGTACAACACCCACCGGTTTTCACGCAGGGGCAAGCAGGCAAGGCAGAGCATTTGTTGGATGCGGGGGGCATCCCGGTTGTGCAGAGCGATCGCGGCGGTCAAGTAACCTATCACGGGTTAGGGCAGCTGGTGGCCTATCCGCTTCTGGATTTGCGCCGATTAAAAATAGGTGTCCGCGATTTAGTCACGGCACTTGAACAGGTAATTATCGCCACACTTGCAGTTTACGGAATCACGGCGTCGACCATACCCTCTGCACCGGGCGTTTACGTCAACGGCAAAAAGATAGCTTCACTCGGTTTGCGGGTGAGGAAAGGCTGTAGCTTTCATGGTTTGAGTTTAAATGTTGCCATGGATCTCGCGCCTTTTCGGCGTATAAATCCCTGTGGTTATCAAGGTTTGGTAATGACACAAATGCAAGATCTCGTGGAGCGGCCTGTTGTTTTTACGATCCTGCAAGAAGAATTGGCGGCGCAATTTGCGCAGAAATTGGCTTATCAAACCTGTAGGATGCCGTGAGTATTTTAAAAGCATCTTGCCACTTTATGTCATCAGAGAGCGCACATGTCCACTACACCTTCAACTCCCAGCCTTGAGCCTGTCAAGCGTACCGAGCGCTACAAGCAGGGTGAAAAACTCCGTGACGCGGATAAGGTTGAACGCATTCCCGTAAAGGTTATTGCCACTGATCGCGCTGACGTTCAGCGTAAACCCGATTGGATTCGCGTGCGAATTTCTGCATCTCCGGAAGTCGAACGCATCAAACGTATTTTGCGTAAGAATAAATTATCCTCGGTATGTGAAGAAGCAAATTGCCCAAATCTTGGTGAGTGCTTCAGCGGCGGCACCGCGACTTTTATGATAATGGGTGAGATATGTACGCGTCGCTGTCCGTTTTGCGACGTTGGCCACGGCAAGCCCAACCCTCTGGATGCCGAGGAGCCACGTAAGTTGGCAGAAGCCATCGCAGAGATGAAGTTGAAATATGTTGTTATTACCTCGGTAGATCGCGACGATTTACGTGATGGTGGCGCACAACATTTTGCTGAATGTATTCGCGAAGCGCGAGAGCTGAGCCCTAATTTACAAGTGGAAGTCTTGGTGCCGGATTTTCGCGGCCGGATGCAAATCGCATTAGATATCTTGGATAAGCAAGCTCCAGACGTTTTCAATCACAACATGGAAACGGTATCGCGGTTATATCGCCAGGCGCGCCCTGGCGCAAACTATGAGTGGTCTTTGGAGCTGCTCAAGCAATATAAAATACGTCGCCCAGACGTGCTTACAAAATCTGGTTTAATGGTTGGGCTCGGTGAAACCAAAGAAGAAATTATTGAGGTCATGCAGCATATGCGCGACCATAATATCGACATGCTCACCATCGGCCAATACTTGCAACCGTCGAAAGATCATTTGCCGGTGGCTCGCTATGTTCACCCCGACGAATTCTCAGAATATACCAAGATAGCCGAAGCCTTAGGTTTTAAGCATGCGGCCTGTGGTCCGCTTGTGCGTTCGTCATATCACGCGGACAAGCAAGCTCATGGCGAAACTGTAAAGTGGCTGGGTGATATTAAGCCCAGCTAAGCTGCTGCATCAATTTGATTTATTTAACATGATGATTTTTTTATTAGCGTGACTAAAGTATTTTTAGTCACGCAATTCTTTGTGGCAACATTTGTGTCTAAAAAGTTAGAAGTTAGCGTTAATTTTTTGCAAGAGGTTCCTCTTCACTTTGCGCAAGTTGCGACTTGGCATCATCAGGAATGTGAGCGGCAGGGCTTACAATCAACGCTTGCGATACGCCAGCAACGGTTGTTGCTGCATGTGCAAAGTGACCTTATTCCCAAAACAATTATTTTATCTATTGGCAAGCGTTTAGTGGGCTGCGTTAGCTTGGTTAACTATACCTACAGAGCGGATACGAGTGTGTTAATTCCCAACAATTCCGCGCCGGTCTGGCTAAGCAATTTGTTTGTTATGGAAAGTAAACGCAGGCAGGGCTTCGGAAATCTATTGATCGAGGCCGCAAAGAAATATGTGGCTGATGTGGGGATAACCGAGCTGTGGTTATCAGCGGAAGAGCATACAGATTTCTATAAAAATCGTGGTTGGGAAATCGTGCGGCGTACACGGTTGGGTGGAAAACAAGTGAATGTGATGACTATTGGCTTGCCGAAAATAAAAGACATCCAAATGAAAGATGGGATGTTTGGCGCAACAGCAACCACTGCGCCGTAAAGAGATGACTGCAATGCAGGATTCACGCTTGTTCCGCCTATGCTAGCTGTAAGCCGCACTGTGCATGCCCAACCTAGCTTTCACCGGCGCTTAGTTACTGCCCTTGCGCCGCATTTTGGATATATTCTCTGGCCTTTTTGGCGTTTCGGTAACAAGCGTCGAAATTTTCTACCCCCTGCATGGTGCGCGCGGCAGTCAATCGGCTTAATGCCTTGGTATAGCTCATCGTGCCGCCGAACCCTTTTGCTTTAGCGATCGAAAGCTCGTTCCAGGCTGCATCACTTTCACTGGCACAGCTGCTTCGGTATTGGGTTTTTCCGGCACAAGAGACAATGCTTAGTGTTATGCCAAGAATCAATGAGATGTATAAAGTGCGACTTAAAAGCATAG
>JAYWHF010000306.1:0-3629 GCA_043777855.1 Gammaproteobacteria bacterium
TTGGGTTGGCTTTTTTTGGTGGTAAAACCATGGCAAGTCACTAATTTTAAATGAGTTTCTATTCTACAGGGATTTTTTAACTGCTGTTTTTAGGTTGAAGTCAAATTATGTGACTGACTATTTTTAGCGGGCCGATAACTTTTATCTGCTGCTCGAAAAAACAACAATTACATCTATTGCTATTCATTAAATGCTACAGAATTTATTGCAGGGATAATCGAAACTAGCACCGCTTCAGTGCATGTACTCGCTTTATTTTTGCTTATCAAGTTTTAATTTAAAAAATCCTCAGCAGGAGGCTATATGTTGCGTCGTTTAGGTGTTTTCCTTGGTTTGGTTTTGTCGTGTGTTGTATTACAACAAAAAGCACTAGCAACCGAAATTAATTCAACTAACTATGATATTTACATCGGTGATGTGAATGGGGACGGCTATAAGGATTTTTATTTCCACGGCAAACCACTTTGGATAATTTTATTTGGTGACGTTTCTATACCA
This sequence comes from Gammaproteobacteria bacterium, assembly GCA_043777855.1. Classification (GTDB taxonomy): domain Bacteria; phylum Pseudomonadota; class Gammaproteobacteria; order Pseudomonadales; family Cellvibrionaceae; genus Cellvibrio. The sequence continues at coordinate 499 of JAYWHF010000306.1, forward strand.
ATTCAGCTGAATTTGAATTTGGATTTTATGGTTTATGGTGCGAATGGTACATACAGCGTACCTGTAGTTTCCCCTTTAACCGCGACAAGTTTTTTCACCCAGGTTGCCAACGGAAGTTTGGTGCTGGCCCAGAACAACCTAGATTATTTTATTGTTGCGGGTGTAAGTTCTGGGCAAACCAATATTTTATTGCGTGGTACTGATGTTAGTAAGCCTGCCATTATGTTGGCCAGTTTCAACTCAACGCTATTACCGCTCATTACTCAAATTTATTCTACTACTGCCTTTCCTGGAATTAGTGATCGCAATTTCACCATCACCATGCGTGATGTCAATAACGACGGCATCCCTGATTTAGTCATTGAAGACACTACTTCCGGTGCAACTTACGGTGGTACAAAAACCGCTTATATTTCTGATAGTTCGGGAACTCCTATCGGGTTTCGTGAATTACGTCCCACATCAGCAGCGCCATCAATACCAAGCGGGGCTAGCTATGTTGGTACAACCGCAGGTCAATTCCGTGTTGATGAGTCGGGTGCGGCGACTTATTCGATTCCAATTGCTATTGCAGACGGTATTGCTGGTGTAAAGCCTCAGGTTGAGTTGAATTATTCAAGTGGTGCAGGTAGCGGCATTGCTGGGCGCGGTTGGTCTTTAAGTGGTCTTTCTACTGTTGCACGTTGTCGCCAAACTTTATCGCAAGATAATAATCCGCAACCCATTACCTGGAGCGCAACCGATCGTTTTTGTTTGGATGGTCAACGTTTAATTTTGGTGTCTGGCACTTATGGTTCTGTTGGCAGCACCTACAAAACTGAAATTGATAGTGTAGTTGAAGCAAAAGCAGTGGGTGGCTCTGCGGGGCATCCTGCTTATTTTGAAGTTAAATCCAAAGATGGTTCGATAACCACTTACGGTGGCACTGCTGATTCAAAAGTATCAGGCTCAAGTACTAATGCAAGTAACACAGTATTGAATTGGGCAAGAAGTCGATTTGAAGACAACATGCACAATGCTATCGAATATTTATATGAAGGTGATGCAGCCAGCGGGCAACGCATTAAAACAATTTACTACGCCTACAGAACCATATCGCAAACAATACGTGGCGCAACCGATGCGCAAGCAAAAGTGGAATTTGCCTATGCTAATAAAACGGATCCCGCCACCGCTTATGTCTACGGATATTTATTTGGTCAAACCAAACGTTTAACTTCAATTAAAGTGTTTAACAGTGTCGCAAACTCAGCGCTTACCGAATTGCGCACTTACAATTTAAATTATGTAGCTGTTGCAGAAAACCCTAGTGATAATCGCGGCATAAAAGATATAAGCCGATTGGGTTCGATTCAAGAGTGCCGGGGCAGCGCCTGTTTGGCTCCCACCCAGTTTGATTGGGGTGGTGGAAAGCAGATTACGTATTCCACTGGCATTGACAAGTTTATCACCAGTGAATCATCAGATGTACTGAGTATACCGCGCAAAACATTTGCGGATGTCACGGGCGATGGTAAACAAGATTTGGTTTATATCACGGCTGTCTCTGCTACATGGATTCAATTAAGAGTGCGCGACGACGACTCGGCGAACCTCAACTCCAATAACTTAGTTAAAAGTTTTAGTGTTGGTGATGTTAATAGGGTAGAGCTACGTAGTCTTGATTATAATGCGGATGGTCGTCAAGACATCGCGCTGTTCGATGGACTTAAATGGATTCTCTTGCTATCCACGCCATCCCCTACAGGGCTTTGGTCTCTGCAACAATCAGACTTCAATGTTTTATTAAATGAAAAAGAAACAAATTTTGTTGATGTAAATTCAGATGGTTTGGTAGATGTAGTTACAGAATCTGGCTATCGTTTGTTGGAGGTTGACACTACAAAGTCTATCTCATCAAACAAATATTATAGGTTCGGTGCTTTAAATAGCCTTACTTTAAGTTCGAGCAATGTCTATTCTGAATTATCCACAAGTTATCAGTCGACCAAATCCAGCATTCAGTCCAGTTCGTGTATCTTACAGCCAAGTCCCCAAGTTAAGTTAGATACAGATTCATTAGTTGATTTTAATGGAGACGGCGTTACTGATTTTGTTGCAACTTTAACGCAAACATTTAAATGTCAAGATAGCTCCATCACACAATACGACCCCACTGTTACCGTCTATCGCTCTGCGAAATACGCATTTGTTGTGCGTGGTACTGAGTTAATAAAATTTAACGGCAATGCGATTTCAACTTCATTTGTAACTGGCACTAATACAGGGAATCATCAATTCATGGATTTGAATGGTGATGGGCTGACAGACCATGTGATGAATTACGGTAATTTGTTTGCATATCGGTTAAATAATGGGGCGGATTTGATGTATCTAAGAATTGGTATGGCTTACCTGTTTATACCGACGAACCTAAGCAAACAACGCCGCAGTTTACTGATTTTAACGGTGACGGCTTTATGGATTTACTGTGGGATGATAGAAACATGGATAAATTGCGCGTGTTACTTTGGGGAGCACAAACACCAATTGATGTTGCAACTGCTGCTGGCGGCGCTACCCAACAATATATTCTCACAGATGTCAGTGGAGATGGTATTGGTGATTTGGTTGAGTTCGGGGCGAATTCAGTATCCGCAAAATACGGGCGCTATGTTGAAGAGCCTACTGGCGCTTGCGTGAATTACAGCTCAGCCTATGGCAATTATTGCGCACCTGCTCCTGTTGGCTATGACGCCACTAAACAAAATTTAAATATTACCGCAATTATCAATGGCACTGGCGCAGCTACACAAATTCATTATGGCACGCTGTCTAACAGTGGGCGTTATACCACACAAGATGTGGACGGTACTGTTGTGAGCGGTGGGGTTGCTGGGCAATGCTTTAAAAATTCTGACGGGTTCGTTGTTTATTGTACGGCCGGCTCACTTTATTCCTACATGGATACTACGAGTTTCTATAGCCGTTTGAACGGAGGCTGGCTATTACCCTCCGGTAGCGTCACTTTAAATTCATCTAACACTAATAAAGGCAAGCCTGTCCTCGAACTTAATGGTCCTATGACTATTGTTACATCGGTAGAGTCTAGTATGCCTACTGCGGGTGCAGCTGCTTACGCAGTGAATCAA
>JAYWHF010000307.1:0-3624 GCA_043777855.1 Gammaproteobacteria bacterium
CGGATATTGTTATAGATAAACACTTTTTCCGCGTATAACCCGTAATGCGATGGATGATCGTTAATTATCGCGCGGGCCATTTGCGCAAGATCGCGGGCAGTCGAGTGATGACCGCTCGCCGGCATACCCGATGAGTTTTGAAAATGTGTATCTTTCATTCCCAAAAGAACCGCTTTTTTATTCATCATGTCAACAAAAGCGTCTTCATTTCCACCGACGTATTCAGCCAGAGCGACAGTAGCATCATTGCCAGATTGAATAATGACACCGCGCAGCAAATCCAATACAGAGACTTGCGTTCCCTCTTTGACATACATGCGCGAGCCTTCCATTTTCCAAGCCTTAACACTGATATTCACCAAATTACTCGGCGCAATTCGCCCGCGCTCAATCTCGTCAACCACGAGATAACTCGACATCATTTTAGTTAGGCTTGCAGGGGGCAAACGCTGATCAGCATTTTGCTCTGCGAGCACTGCGCCAGTTGACGCATCAATTAAAATGTATCCGGTCGCCGCTAATTGCGGCGCTGCGGGAATAGCCGCCGCAGATTGTTGTTCTATCGTCTGATCAAGAATGGGTTTTGGTGCCTGCGCACTTGCAGCAACACCAGTGCCGCACATTATTAAAGCGACTATTGAAGACTTGACCACAAGATTTATTCGATGAAACATTGAAATGACATTGAGCATAGAAAACCACTTTAAATTAACACAGCAACCAATAAAAATTAGCGCAGATTGTAGCATTGGCAGAAGGATAAAAACTTACTCATACACCACATGCGCCTCTGAAATATGGATTTTTTGCAGATCGTCGCGAGCATATTGCAATGTTTGCGCGTCCTTAAAGGGACCAACCCGCACACGAAATAGATCATTCGGATTTCTGACGACGCTAATAATCACCTTGTGGTTTATTTGGCCGCCAACGCTTGCGGCAAGTTGCTGCGCTGACTTTTTATGCGCGAAGGCCGCTATTTGTAAATAAGTGCCGGGCGGCAAAGCGCCATTCACGTCCAGCCCACTTAAATTGCCACTAGCACCCGTGTAAGGAATTGCGGCTAGGCTAACGGCGGCATCTTCTTTTTTTCGCGGACGCAATGGTGGGCGCGGGTCATCATCGGGTACGATTATTTCTACCTCGACGCCCCCAGTACCTTCCTGAGTAATGCCAAGACGCTGTGCCGCGGCGTAGCTTAAATCGATGATGCGGTCGTCGTGAAAAGGCCCCCGATCATTCACGCGCACCACGACACTTTTATTGTTGGCGAGATGAGTTACTCGAACATAAGACGGAATCGGCAGTGTTCTGTGCGCTGCGGTCATGCTGAACATATTATAAAGCTCACCGTTTGAGGTGAATTCACCATTGAATTTGTAGCCGTACCATGACGCCTTACCCCGCTCCTTATAGCCGCGCTCATCCGATAACAATTGATAGGTTTTACCCAAGACGGTGTAGGGATTTTTATTGCCTGCCATTGTGCGCATTTCATAACGTGGTGTGGCGTCGGGAACTTTCGACATATCAATTTCTTGAGCAGGCCCCCAGTCTTTGGCTTTGCCAGGATAACGCTCGTTAGTTGAGGCAGGCGGTGTCGACGGCGAGCCTTTCGTTGATGTGTGCGAGCACGCATTCAGCAAAATCACACATAGCAACAACCAACTAAAACGACAAAAAGTACCCGCAAAAACCTGCACTATTCTTTCTCCATGGCCAGCTTAATGGACTGACTTAACTGATGCACAGCCATCGCATACATGAGGCTGCGGTTGTAGCGCGTAATCGCATAAAAATTTTGCAAACCAAACCAATACTCCAGACCACTTTCGCCGTCAAATTGAATGGGGATGACTTTCGTTGTTGGCGGCAACCAAGCGACGGGGTTGATGCCCCTCTGCCGCCAGCTATCAATCGTAACGTCTGGCACAACAAGACTATTAAATTGATTCATCTGCATTTCTCCAGTGACATGCGCCGCCACAACTACCGGTTCTCCTGTCTGCCAGCCGTGCTGTTTAAAATAATTTGCAACGCTACCTATCGCATCCGTAGGGCTTTTCCAAATATCGGTAAAGCCGTCACCATTAAAATCCACGGCCCACTTACGATAACTGGACGGCATAAATTGGCCATAGCCCATGGCTCCTGCGTAGGATCCTTTAAACTCGATGGGGTTATGTTTTTGTTCGCGCACCAGTAGAAAATAGTTTTCTAATTCACCGAGAAAAAATGGCGCGCGCGGTGGATAGTCAAACGCCAAAGTCGTGAGTGCATCGATGACATTGTAATTGCCAGCATTGCGGCCATAGTTTGTCTCAACACCGATGATGGCGACAATCACTTCCGCAGGCACTCCAAATTCCGTTTGGGCACGATCGAGCTGCGCACGATTATCGCGCCAAAAAATAACGCCATTGTCAATGCGTAACGGCACCATAAAAATAGGACGATACTCTTTCCACGTTTTGGATTGCTCTGCAGGGCGGGAAATCGCATCCAATATCGCCTGTTTTTTTTCAGCCTTGCCGAGCCACGCAAGTAGTTCCGCACGAGTGAAGCCATTTTTCTTTACCATATCATCCATAAATTTTTGCGCTTCAGGGTGCTTTCGATAATCAGCCAAGCACGGCACAGCAGCACAAAACGCCAAAAAAAACGATAGGATTTTCAATGCGCCGCGCACCCTATTCACTAACGTCCAGCTTCCAATTCTCAACACCATTATTAATCTCAACATTAACCTCAACTCTGCAAAAGTATTTATTTTTGTAAATTCATTATACGTTTCTGCTCAGTGGCTACGGCCATTAAAATACCGAATCCCGCCATAAGCACGACAATCGCCGTTCCACCCTGACTGATAAACGGCAAAGGCACCCCAACCACTGGAAGCATACCGGCAACCATGCCCATATTTACAAAAACGTAAACAAAGAACGTGGTCGCAATACTTGCTGCCAATAATCGGCCAAAGGTGTCTTGAGCGTTCAATGCGATATACATGCTGCGAGTAATCACCAAAATATAGGCGGTGATGAGCAACAAAATACCGAGCAAGCCGAACTCCTCGGACATTACAGCAATAATGAAGTCGGTGTGCCCCTCCGGCAGAAAATCCAGCCGCGATTGCGTACCTTCCAGCCATCCCTTGCCGTGAAGACCTCCCGAACCGATTGCTGTTTTAGATTGAATGATGTTCCAGCCGGCGCCAAGGGGATCACTCTCTGGGTTGAGGAGCATCAAGATGCGTTTTTGTTGATAATCGTGCAACATAAAATGCCACACCGGATAAAGGCTCGCGCCAAAGGCGGCGAAAACCAGTGCGATGTACCACCATTGCAGCCCAGCGTAAAACAACACCACCATCCCCGATACCAGTACCAAAATCGCCGTGCCCAAATCTGGCTGCTTGATGATTAATGCGCTGGGTACTGCAATCAATACTAAGGTCAAAGCAATGTGCAAAAACCTTGGCGGTAAAATTTGGCGACTTAAAAAAGCAGCTACTGCAAGCGGCATTGCCAATTTCATTATTTCTGAAGGTTGAAAACGAATACTACCGACGCCCAACCAACGCTGGGCACCTTTTGCACCTATACCCACAAGTAACACTAACAC
>JAYWHF010000308.1:0-3608 GCA_043777855.1 Gammaproteobacteria bacterium
TCTCATATCTCTTGCCGGAGAAAAAGCGACGAGCTTACAGGTAGCTGATCTCTTTTTCTATGCGGGTTGAGTTATGCACTTCGCAGTTGAATCCGCCCTTTAATTTTTTGTCAGTACTTTAATTTTTGAGGGAGTGTATGCGCAATACAATTCGACAGACTTATACTCTAGTTATTTTAAGGCTCGTGCTCTTCACGGGTTTTTTTTCGTTGCTCTCCTGTGGACATTTAATTCAGCCAACATTAAAAACGGGGATTGTTCAGCTAGAAAAAGGTAGCTATCAAGCGGATCCACAGCATACAAGCCTATTGTTTAAAGTTAACCATATGGGCTTGTCTACGTTTGCTGGACGTTTTAATAAGGTAGATGCGAGCCTTGAATTTGATCCAAAAAATATGGCAGATGCAAAGCTTTCTGCCGTAATTAGTGTTGCAAGTATCGACGTGAACAATAGAAGCCTTGAAGAAAATCTACGCGATCGCAGTTGGTTTAACGCGGAGAAATATCCACAGGCATTGTTTAAAACAACCAGTGTGCAGGTGCTCGATGAAAGCCGTGCAAGGTTTACTGGTTTGCTCACGCTGCACGGAGTTACTGACACTATTGTGTTAGATGTTGTGTTTAACGGTGGCGGTAACAATATGCTCACTGGAAAATATACCCTCGGTTTTACTGCAACGACAAGTTTTAATCGTTCGGCATTTGGTGTTGATTATTTGATACCGGCAGTTGCAGATAAAGTTTATCTGGAAGTTTTTTCAGAATTTCAAAAGCAATAAATTTTTAGGGGCGAAGCTATGGCGCAAACATTATTGATTGGCGGAAATGGATCTGAGCAAGTACATTTAAATCTGCGCATGGCCAATCGCCACGGGCTGATTGCTGGAGCGACGGGCACCGGTAAAACGGTAACGCTGCAGGTTTTGGCAGAGGGCTTTGCTAAAGCGGGTGTGCCGGTTTTTATGGCTGATATTAAAGGTGATCTCTCCGGTCTTGCAAAAACCGGTAAGCCCCACGCTAAGATCGATGAACGTATCAAACTGATAGGCATTAGCGATTATCAGCAACGGCTGTTCCCCTGCGTGTTTTGGGATTTATACGGGCAAAAGGGTCACTCGGTACGTGCCACCATTTCTGATTTCGGCCCTTTGCTGCTAGCGAATTATTTTGAGCTAAACGAAACACAAATGGGTGTACTTTACGCTGCCTTTAAGCTTGCCGACGAGAAAGGCATGTTGATGTTGGACATCAAAGATTTACAAGCCATGCTCAATTGGATGAAGGATGAACGTAAAAGCCTGGAGGATACTTACGGCGGAATAAGTGATGCAAGTGTCGCGGCGATTCAACGTCGGCTAATGATGCTAGAGCAGCAAGGCGCGGATAAATTTTTTGGCGAGCCGGCGTTAGATTTACAGCACTTAATGCAAGTGACCTTGGAAGGGACTGGCGTTATTAATATTCTTGACGCGACCACTTTGGTGAATCAACCCAAACTCTATTCGATTTTTTTACTCTGGTTAATTTCAGAATTATTTGAAAATTTACCGGAGCAAGGCGATGCAGAGAAGCCGAAAATGGTGTTCTTTTTTGATGAGGCACATTTGCTTTTTAATGACGCGCCAAAACTGTTAATTGAAAAAATTGAACAAGTTATCCGTTTAATTCGCTCCAAAGGCATAGGTATTTATTTTATATCGCAAAGCCCGGCAGATATTCCAGATTCGGTGCTGGGGCAGCTGGGCAACCGGGTGCAACATGCTTTGCGAGCCTTTACACCGAAAGATCAGCAGGCGGTAAAAATTGCCGCGCAAACGTTCCGCGCTAATCCAAAGTTTTCCACAGAAAATGTTATTACGGAGCTGGGAATTGGCGAAGCATTGGTCTCTGTGCTGGATGAAAAAGGCTCCCCCACGCCTGTTGAACGAATATTTATTGCACCGCCTGCGTCGCGGATGGGCCCGTTGGTTGATGAAGAACGTGTCGAGGTTATTTCACGGTCGCCTTACAAAGCCGTTTATGAAAAAATTATTGATAGGGATTCTGCTTACGAGATATTGAAAGGCCGCATTGCTCAGGATTCGCTCAATAAGGAGCAGCAAAAAATGCAGGAGAAGTTAACGGCAGAACAGGAGCGCGCTTTTAAACAACAACAACACGAACGGGAACTTGCCGATAAAGCGCAGCAGCGCGCGGAACAACAATCGGCGCGAGCCTCCTCTAGCCGAGAAACGGCGGTGGAAGCCTTTGCAAAAAGTGCCGCCCGTGCCATAGGCAGTAATGTGGGGCGACAAATTGTGCGCGGAATACTTGGCTCGCTGCTGGGCTCCAAGCGCTAGGAGCTTCGGGGTTCAGCGCGTCCAAGTTTTCATGTGTGTACAAGTTCAACAGCCTAGAACTTTGTGGGCTCGCCATATCCGGTGAGTTCTAGGTATCCACGGCCCAGTAAACTACCTTCTTCATCCATCGCTTCAACCGCTCCCTCCCAATAGAGAATGCCCACGCTGCCGCGTGCATCGTTCTCTTGGTCATCCATCAGTGGCCGCAAAATAATCTGTTGCTCGCCAAAACGCACGTGCCAGGCGATGGGGTAGGTAACGCCAGTGCGCGATGAGCGCCATTGTCGAAGGGGTGTCCAAGCGATTTGCTCAGGGGTTAGCGTCTGTGTTTTTTCGCCGCGCCGGAGAGTGCCACCTGCCCATCGCTGCTTGCCCTGAGCGTCGCGCATGCGAAATAGCATGAGCGCGTCACTGCGGCCTAAATTGATGCCGATCCAATCCCAGCCAACGCTGTCCGGGTCAAGATAGGCATTTGACCACTCGTGATCGAACCAGGCGTCGCCCGTTACCGCAAGCGTTGAGCCGTTCAGTGCGATAGTGCCTTGCACGCGCAGCTGCGGCAAACTGTAGTAGTAGCTTGCGGCCTTGGGGTCGGGGTCTTTGCGACTGAAACCCTTGTCGCCGTTCAGCAAAATGGCTTGTGTTGTTTGCAGTTTGAGCGAGAGACTGAACTCATCGGTTGCGATGGATGTGATTAGATGAGTGCCGTCTGCATTGTCATCCTGACTCAGCGACCAGTCGTCAATGCGCACCGCTAAGGAACCCTGCTCGGCGGCGGCCAAGCCAAAACCGGCGCGAGCTGTGCGCTCGCCGCGCAACAGCCGGTTTGCTTTGGGGTCGCTCAAGGCCGCGTGTGCAAATAAAATTTGGCGCGGCGCGAAGCGCGAAGGGTTAGCGTCGGCCAGTGCATTGCGAGAGCGAAAAAAGGTCACTTGAAATCCTCTTCGCTGCCCGTTGGCGTCGTGTAACCATCCGGTCAGGTACCACCACTCAGTGGTGAATTCTGGGTGGCTACCACCGTCGCGGGGCAGCTCGATGTTATAGCCCGGCACTAGGTCCGGTAGCGCGGCGAGACATTTGGGGGTTAGACAAAATGCCATCGCCATGGCGATCAAGATTCGAAACATAACGTGATATTTAGCGCTAGATTTAACCCCAGACTTAGCTTGACAGCCTGCTCGATACTCTGCTTCATTTTCATAGGTAGCTGTATTCATGTTGTTTACCAATCCTCTTTCACGGCATGGACTACGTCATCATTCATCGCGC
>JAYWHF010000309.1:0-3607 GCA_043777855.1 Gammaproteobacteria bacterium
CGCGTTGACCTTGGTGGTGCTGTTGGTCAGCGTTTATGCCTTGAGGCCGTTAGATTTTGCGGCCTTCCCGACAATTTTGTTGGTTGCCACCTTGCTGCGTTTGAGTTTAAACGTGGCCGCAACACGGATTATTTTGATCCACGGGCACGAAGGTGGCCATGCGGCGGGCAAGGTCATTGAAGCGTTTGGCGAGGTGGTCATTGGCGGTAACTATGCCGTTGGTATAGTGGTTTTTGTGATTTTGATGATTATCAATTTCGTGGTGGTGACCAAAGGAGCAGGGCGCATATCTGAAGTTAGTGCGCGGTTTACCTTGGACGCTATGCCGGGCAAACAAATGGCGATAGATGCTGATTTGAACGCCGGTTTGATTGATCAGGATGAGGCGCGTCTGCGCCGTAAAGAAGTTTCCGCCGAAGCGGACTTTTATGGCTCGATGGATGGTGCGAGCAAGTTTGTTCGCGGCGATGCGGTAGCCGGCATCATGATTATGCTGATCAACATATTTGGTGGTCTAGCGGTAGGTGTTTTACAGCACGATCTAGCGTTTGCCGACGCTCTGCAAAAATATACCTTGCTGACAATCGGTGATGGTTTGGTTGCGCAAATCCCGGCATTACTGTTGTCCGTTGCTTCCGCCATTCTGGTGACGCGCGTCAACACCTCGCAAAATATGGGCGAGCAAATGGTCTCGCAGATGTTCACTTCACCGAAAGCCTTGGCGGTGGCGGCGGGAATTCTAACGGTAATGGGGCTTATCCCGGGGATGCCCCACGTTGCTTTTATCGGATTCGGGTTGCTCTGTGCAGCTATGGCCTATTACATTCATTGGAAGAAAGAACAGCCAGCCGCCTTGGAAGATAGCAGCTATATTCCCGCCGGAAGCCGCGCCGCGAATGAGTTTACGAGTGGTGCTCCCCCACCCAATGCGACTATTGCACCCAGTCGTCAGCCACTGGCGCTGCCACCCGGCGCCCCTGAATCTGCTGAGTTGGGTTGGGATGATGTTCAGCCAGTGGACGTTATCGGCTTGGAAGTGGGTTATCGTCTTATTCCCATGGTGGATAAACATCAGGGCGGTGAGTTGTTGGGGCGGATTAAAGGTGTGAGAAAAAAGCTGTCCCAAGAAATGGGGTTTTTGATTCCCTCCGTGCATATCCGCGACAACCTCGATTTGCTGCCTACCGGCTATCGCATTAGCTTGATGGGCGTGGAGGTCGCCGAGGCTGAAGTTTATCCCGATCGAGAATTAGCGATTAACCCCGGGCAAGTTTTTGGTTCTCTGGATGGGCTGAAAACGAAAGATCCAGCCTTTGGCTTGGATGCTATTTGGATCAATAGCAGCCAGAAGGATCAGGCGCAGACCCTGGGGTATACCGTAGTTGACCCGAGCACGGTAGTGGCCACGCATCTCAACCAAATCTTGCAACAGCACACCTTCGAGTTGTTGGGGCATGAAGATGTGCAGAAACTTTTGGATATGCTGGCGAAAACCTCCCCCAGATTGGTGGAAGAGTTAGTGCCTAACACGATCAGCCTGAATGTCTTGCTGAAAGTGCTGCAAAACTTGCTACGCGAACATGTGCCCATTCGCGATATTCGCTCCATCGCCGAAGCCTTGGCGGGCAGTACCAGTAAGAGTCAAGATCCCGTCGCGTTAACGGCGCTGGCGCGGGTCGCGCTCTGCCGCCAAATCATCCAAAACATCATTCCCGGCGAGCAAAAGCTGCCTGTCATCACGCTTGATCCGAGTCTGGAACAGTTATTGCTGAGTACCGTACAGCAAGCACAAAAAGCTGGCGCTGACGACAGTGCGTTTATTGAGCCAAGCTTGACCGACCGTTTGCAGCAGTGTTTAGCAAAAGCGGCACAGAAACAGGAAATGGCCGGAAAAGCACTGGTTTTATTGGTCGCCGCGCCTCTGCGAATGATGATGTCGCGCTTTGTTCGCCACATTATTCCGGATATGCGGGTGCTTGCGTACACCGAGATACCTGACAATAAACAGATTACGATCGATGCAACCGTTGGTGGCTGATATTGATTTTCAGCAATACAGAAACCAACCGTCGATAACCTTAGTTGAAAACAGTCACCCCGCTAAATGGGCAGGAGCAGAGTATGCAAGTTAAACGTTTCGTAGCCGCCGATATGCGCCGTGCGTTGGAGCTGGTACGCCAAGAGCTGGGGCCAGACGCCATTATCCTTTCAAGCGGGCGAACCGCCGAGGGAGTCGAACTGCTCACGACAATGGGCACAGACAATGAACTTATGCAGTTGCAGCAACAACCTCTGGGGAAAATGGCTTTTGCCAGCGCGTCGCCCATGATAAGTGACGGAGCTTGGTCGGAAACTGCCTTGGTGGAGCGGGCCCCTCAAGCACCTAGAGAGAGTTTCCAACGGCCATTTGCCGCCTCTGGTAGCAGTAATAAAGGTAAGACCGGTCAACAGTTGGTTGACGATATTGAACAGGCTCGATTACGCATGATCGCGGCCCGCAAGGCAGAAGCGTCCGCACAAGAGTTTTTGGTCAGTAACACCAGTCGCGCTAAGGCCGCAGAACAAAAAACACTTGGCCGAACCAGTGCCGCTGAGCGCTATCCCTTGGTTGATGCCGCGCCCGTGGTGGCTAAAACCGAAATATCAACATCAGTTCCTATGACCAATTCAACCTCAGCTTCGCTGGTTAATTCAACCGGTGCTGCGAAGCCTGCGATAAAATCGGCAGCGGCTAAAGCAATACCGTCTGCGACTGCTCGCCCAGCCCCCGAAAATCTTCAGCTGCGGGAGCTTCAGGCGGAAATCGCGGATATGCGCTTCTTGCTTGAAAAACAGCTGGATCGCTTAGGGGGTAGCGTTAATCCACTGCCGAGTTCCCCGGTTTTAGGCAGCGTGAGCCGCCGTCTCGAGCGCTTGGGCTTGCCCGCGGACGTTGTCAGTAAGGTCGTTAATCATTGCAAGAAAAGTAAAACCTTGAGCGACGCTTGGCCTGACGCTTTGGCGAATCTGGCGCACCAACTACCGGTCAAGCACGAGGACATTGTTGACAAGGGTGGCATTTTCGCCTTCGTCGGCCCTACCGGTGTGGGTAAAACTACCACCATTGGCAAGCTTGCAGCGCGCTATGTTTTAAAGTACGGGTCTGAACATGTGGCGCTCATTACCACTGACACCTATCGCATTGCATCTCATGATCAGTTGCGTTCCATCGCGCGTATTTTGCGGGTGCCGGTGCGTGTTGTAGATGAAAACAATACGCTCGACAGTCTTTTGCACAGCCTTCGTCATTGCTCTTTAGTGCTTATCGACACGGCCGGTTTTCGTCACGGCGACCCGCATTTAAAGTCCCAGCTAACGGCCTTAGCGCAACAAAAACAGGTGAAGAGCTATTTAGTGCTTTCCTGCAACAGCCAAGCGCAAATGCTCAAAGCATCGGTTCACGCATACGGCCCAGCCGGTTTGCAAGGTTGCGTTCTCACTAAATTGGATGAAACCGCCAGTATGGGCGAAGCCTTGGGCGTAGTGATGCAAAACCGCTTGGCCGTGGCTTACACCACCGATGGCCAAGATATTCCCAAAAATATTGAGGTTGCTCGGGCTCACCAGT
>JAYWHF010000310.1:0-3606 GCA_043777855.1 Gammaproteobacteria bacterium
GGTAATTTTGTTACCATCCGCTAATGTTGTTGACCAGGTTAAATTTAATTCCCGCTTTAGCGAATTATTATTTTTGCGTAAGTCCTCAGCGGGCTCAACGCCGTTAATTTCTGTTAGACGCCCGCGCACGTCGGGATAAACCGGTGCTAACGTAATTTTTTGCTGCTGAACCCAGGCTGTTAAGTCGCCAACATCGGTAGCACTCATATTCCCCAGAAAATGATTGGGCGCATCCTTTGGCACCTGAACTTGCCAATCAGCCACAAGCGAGGTACGGATAATCATCATTGTTAGCAACAACATCATCGCCAATGAAAACACTAGAATCTGCACAAGGCTTTGGCCTTTACGCCGCTGCATACCCGCAATCGCTAACCGCCAAACACCGCCGAATCTCAGCGCTATATTTTTACTCAATTGCAACAATAGCCACGCCATCACAAACGTTATGATTAATACAACAATTATTGCCCCAGAAATAATGAGTGCAATTTTAAGGTCACGACTGAACAATATAACTAGAAATATCACAGCAGATAATGCTAACGCACCTTGAAGCCATACCTGAGGCATATTTACAGCAAGTTCACGGCGCAATATCTTCAACGGCGGTACTTTTGGCAAAAACCACAATGCCGGTAGTGCAAAAAAAGTAACGCAGATTAGCCCACTCAGAAAACTAAGTATGTATGGATACAAGCTCGACTGAACCAGTACCATGTGATACAACCGCTGCAGACTGGAAACAACCAACTGCTGAATTAATGCACCCGCACACAAGCCGACAGATGCCGCAATAACACCGAGTATAAATAGCTGACTAAAGTACAAAGACCGAATTCGTAAAGCGCTAACACCAAAACTTTTCATTAACGCGACCTGATTTGTATGGCGCTCGGAAAATTGTCGTGCAGCGATTGCAATGGCTACCCCTGCCAGCAATACAGCTATAACGGCGGCCAGAAGCAGAAAATTTTTAGCGGTTGTTAGCGTTGTGGACAAACTCGTTCGGGATGAATCTATGTTTTCGATTCGCTGGTGCTTACTTAATTGTGGCCGTATTTCTTCAACAAATTTTTTTAATTTTTCCATGTTGTTGGACGCTAGTAGCCATTGATAATCAATTTTACTGCCAAGGCCCACTATCTTAGTCCGAGGTAAATCACTGGAATTCATTATTAATCGTGCAGCAAAGGAACTCATCGGATTAACGCCGTCGGGCTCGCGTATTAAAATTTGAGTTACTGTTAACTCGGCCTCCCCCACGGCGACTCCATCGCCTATTCTAACTTTTAATAATGACAGCAGCCGCGAATCAATCCAGACTTCTCCCTGCTTAGGTATACCCTTCGCAACAATGATGTCTTCAGGAGTGAGCGCGTAGGGAACTTGACTGATGTCGAATTGGCCGCGCAAGGGGTACGCAGGCTCCACGGCTTTTACCGAGGCCAAGGCCATTTCATCGCCAGCGTAGATAACGGAAACAAAAAAAGTTGCTTGCGTATGCGTAATTCCTGCTAGGTTTGCGGCCTCGGCCCACAATGGATTTTTCTGATGCGAACCGCTCACAACAGTATCTGCGCCCAAAATACTATTACTCTGTACGAGCAGTGTTGACTCAAGTCGGTCAGTAAAAATAGAAATGCCACTTAATACCGCAACGGCAAGAACCAGTGATGCGCTTAATAACTTAAGCTCACCGCTACGCCAGTTACGCACTAATAATTTTAAAGCCAACATCGTTAATTCCTGCAGTACACAAACACCAGACTCTATTCGCGCGATGAAACAATTGCGCCCGCCGCCAACTCAATCTGCTTTTGACACAACGCCGCCAGACGATCTTCGTGAGTAATAAAAATCAATGTAGTGCCTTGTGCGCGATTCATGTCAAATAATAATTCGATAATTCGCGCACCGGTTGTACTGTCTAGATTTCCTGTTGGCTCGTCGGCAAATAATATTCGCGGCTGACTGGCAAAGGCTCGGGCGACGGCAACCCGTTGCTGTTCACCACCCGATAGCTGTTGTGGATAGTGGCTTAATCTTTTTTCCAAACCCACTCGGGCAAGAAAATCTTTAGCGAGCGCTTTTGCAAGTTTATTGCCCCGCAACTCGAGGGGCAGCATCACATTCTCTAGAGCAGTAAGACCCGGCAACAACTGAAATGATTGGAATATAAAACCGACATTATCCGCTCTTACTTTTGCGCGGCCCTCTTCATCTAACGCGGTTAACACATTGCCATTAAGCATAACTTCACCGCCGCTTGGCACATCCAGCCCCGCTAATATGCCTAAAAGCGTTGATTTTCCGGAGCCTGATGCACCTGTAATAGCAAGAGTTTCCCCTGCCATTACCGCCAATGACAGAGGGTGAAGAATAACTAACTCCCCCTCCAAGGTGTGTACATATTTAGTGATTTCCTTAGCGGTAACCATATCCGCGGCGACTACGGAAGACGCGGCAACCGAAGGCTCCGGGGCGGGAGGAATTGCAGTTACCGAAACTGAGGAAAGAGGAGCCGAGGAAAGAGGTGCTGAGGACATAAGCTACAAGCCTTCATATTAAGAGATCTTTGCGTATATTGAGGCATAAACATCAAATTGCAAACGCAGCGCACGCAATCTTGCGCCTCTGCCCGCTACTAGCTTCAGCCCGCTATTACGTGGATGATGAATAGTTATAATTTTCACGCGATGCGGCAGATCCTTACGCAATGAACAATAAAATCGATCATATGAGAGACTTGTAAAATATTTAATGGGCGGTATATTCACCAGGACACGCTTAACAATACTTCAAGATGTCAACCGATTTACTGTGCGGATTTACCGTGCGGATTCGCCCCGAGATACACCTAAATATGCGAAAGACAACAATTTTCTTATGTTTATTCATGACGCTTGTAACCAGCAGAGCATTACCAGAAAGCAGAAAAATCGCTACCGTGTTGGTTATGGGTGATAGCTTAAGTGCAGGTTACGGCATTAACCCCGCACAAGGCTGGGTTAGCCTGTTAGGGGAGTCTTTAAAGGCTAGGTCGTTGAATCAACCTGGCCTCTGGAAAATTGCCAATGCCAGTGTGAGCGGAGAAACGAGCAGTGGCGGCAAATCACGCTTGCCTGAACTTCTTGCCAAATACAAACCCAGTATTGTGATACTCGAGTTGGGGGCCAATGACGGTTTACGCGGCCAACCGCTGAAAATATTAGAAAACAACTTACAAGAAATGATCACCGCGAGTACAGGTGCAAACGCTCAGGTATTGCTTACTGGAATGCAAATTCCCACAAATTATGGCCCGCGGTACACCCGCGCCTTTAAAGAAATCTTTCCTCGATTAGCAGAAAAAAATCAATTGGCTTTTGTCCCTTTTTTGCTAGAGGGCATCGCCGGTAATGCGGCACTGATTCAGCCGGACGGCCTTCACCCAACGGCCGCCGCTCAACCCATTATTCTACATAATGTTTTGCCAACCCTACTGACCCTGCTAAATAGCAACATTAATGACTAATCATCCAAGGTCGCATCGTGGGGAACATTTTATTACCATCAGCGGTAAAAAATAATGCAGACTTACGAATGGGTTTGTCACCACAACCG
>JAYWHF010000311.1:0-3596 GCA_043777855.1 Gammaproteobacteria bacterium
TGTTTAAAGCAATCGCGCAAAATTTTAAGGTATGATGCGCGCCATGAAAAATGCCGCTCCCACCGATAAAAGCCCGTCAGCTAAAGTCACTTTTGTCCAAGTTGATGATGATCAAGCTGGACAGCGTCTGGATAATTTTCTTATGGCCCGTCTGAAAGGCGTTCCTAAATCGAAGGTTTACAATATCATCCGCAAAGGGGAGGTTCGCGTTAATAAGGGCCGAGCTAAGCCTGATTATAAGATTGTTCTCGGTGACGAAATTCGTATTCCACCAGTTCGAGTGGCGGAAAAAGAACCGCTCGCCAAACCCAGCAATATCATGACCCGAGTATTGGAGCAGTCTGTCATTTACGAAGATGATGGCTTAATTGTGGTTAATAAACCCGCTGGTTTGGCTGTACACGGTGGCAGCGGTGTTAGTCTGGGCTTGATTGAAACGCTGCGCCAAATGCGCCCAGATGCGCGTTATCTTGAACTCGTGCATCGGTTGGATAAAGACACCTCTGGCTGCATCATGGTGGCAAAAAAGCGCAGCGTATTACGGCATTTGCAGGCGGCCTTGCGTGAAAAAAATACCAGCGGCATTCGTAAGGTATATCAGGCCCTGGTGATTGGATCTTGGTCTCAAACTTGTCGTCGCGTAGATGCGCCTTTGTTGAAAATAGAAGTAGCCAATGACGAGCGAATTGTTCGTGTGCATCCCGAGGGAAAGCCCAGCCTAACGGAGTTCAAGATTTTGAAAAATTACACGAATTGCACCTTGGTTGAAGCGCGTCCTATCACTGGTCGTACTCATCAAATACGCGTTCATGCGCAACATGCTGGCCATAGTTTAGTGGGCGACGAAAAGTACGGCGACGACGCCTTTAATATGTCGATGCGTTCTTTAGGTGTTAAACGGCTTTTTTTGCATGCGGCTGAGCTGAGTTTTTATCTGCCGGATGCAAAAGAGTTGACGGTAGTTCAGGCCCCGTTAGCGGCGGATTTAGCCGGCGTTCTGCAAAAGCTCGTGACGGCAGTTGCTTAATTGTTTGGAGATTTGACTTGCTATTTATTTTTGATTGGGACGGCACCCTGAGTGACTCAAACGCCAAAATTACCCATGCAATGCAATGTGCAGCACGTGATATGGGGTGGGAGCCTCTAGCAGACCATCTCATCTACAATATTATTGGTCTTGGCTTGCCAGAAGCAATTTTATATTTGTATCCAGAAGTGAGTGCGGTTGAGCGCGCGCAATTGCGCGAAAATTATGCCCAAAATTTTTTACGGTTGGATGAGCAGAAAGCGTCAGATTTTTTTCCTTTTGTAACAGAAACACTGTGTGGTTTGCGCGAGCGCGGCCACCTCTTGACCATCGCAACCGGCAAGAATCGGCGCGGTCTCGACAGAATTTTGGGTGTGCTCGGCATGAGCGGATACTTTGATGCTACGCGCTGCGCTGATGAAACGGCATCTAAACCCAATCCTCTTATGCTTGAAGAATTGTTGCAGCAATTTGGTTTGCAAGCATCAGACGCCGTGATGGTGGGCGATACTGTTTACGATATGGAAATGGCGCGTAATATTCACATGCCGCGCATCGCCGTGAGTTACGGTGCGCATCATACCGATCGGCTGTACCCTTATGAGCCTGAGCTGTGTGTTGATAGGATTGATGAAATCCTTGATTGGCGTCGTATTTGTTAGCCTACATCAAGAGTTTGTTCTATAAGATTTGTTCCATAAGATTTGCTTTATAAAATTTGCTCTATAAAAGAGGATCTATACCCTCATTGCCGAGCATTTCTATAAGGCGAATTAAGGGCAATCCTATTAAAGAGTTAGGGTCATCACCGCTGAGCTTACTGAACAAGCTAATACCTAAACCCTCTACCTTAAAGCTGCCGGCGCAGTCATAAGGTTTTTCCAGATTCAGGTAATTATGAATTTGTTCGTCGGTTAATCGGCGAAAATGAACGCAAAAATCGTCTACCGCAATTTGAGCTTTGCCAGTTTGGGTATTCAATAGACACAGGCCGGTTTTAAATATCACCGTGCAATTACTGGCAGAACGTAATTGTGCAAAGGCACATTCGTGCGTTAGGGGTTTGCTCAGTATCTGATTGTCTAGGACCGCTACCTGATCCGAACCTATGATCAAGGCGCTCGGGTGCGTGCTGGCGAAGGTTTGTGCTTTTGCGTGCGATAGCCGCCAAACTAGCTTTTGGGCACTTTCATCGGCCAATGGCGATTCATCCAGATCAGGGGAAGCCCACTCAAACGCAATGCCTAATTTGGCTAAAATGAGTCTTCTGTAGGGAGAACTTGAGGCCAGTAAAATAGGAAGCATGAGGTGTCGCTCGCATCTAAAACCATAAATAGGGGGTTAATCTTACCCTCACACCACTAAATAGCGCCATTAGCATCTTTTTTCTTTGACAGACGTACCCCGTATCCCTATGATTGCGCGCTTATGTTTAAGACCACTTTACAGAATCTTCTACCTAAGCACGGAGACCCGCGCAAGTTTGCGCAGCAGGGCATATCCCTGCAAGGTTTAGTGCTCGTTGCCTCCTTGCCGAGAATGGCGAGCGCTATAGAGGAATCAGCGGGCCAAATCCAAGTAAATTTAATATTTGGTCTGAGTGAAGATAAAAAGAAAGTGGTTACTGGAACTGCCTGCGCTGATGTTTCACTGGTTTGTCAGCGTTGCTTGAATCCTGTAACCGTGTTGGTTGAAAGTCATATCTCTTTAGGTATTGTTTGCGACGAAGAGCAGGCACTGACTTTACCCGACTACCTTGACCCTTGGATAGTGGGGGAAGGTCCGGCAGATTTTTACGATATGATTGAAGAAGAAATGTTGTTAAGTTTACCTGCTGTTGCATACCACCAAGAAGCTTGCATTGATACTCGGCTTTTAGTCAGCGGCAAACTCCCAGTGGTAAAGAAAGAGAAAAATCCATTTCAGGTGTTGGAGCAACTTAAGAGCTCGCCGAAATAAAATTTACTGATGATTGCTTAACACTAGCAAAAAAATAGTAAGTGAAGAGGCGCCTTAGTTCCAGCGAGTAAGTAAGTCAGTAAATAGGAGCCAATCATGGCCGTACAACAAAACAAAAAATCTCGTTCAAAGCGCGACATGCGTCGTTCTCACGATGCATTGACAGGCCCAACCTTGTCAGTTGATTCGACCAGCGGCGAGAAGCACATGCGTCATCATATTACCGCCGATGGTTTTTACCGTGGTCGTAAGGTGATTGATAAAGGTAGCAACGAGTAATTTCTCTACAAGACGGTAAAATCTTGTCAGCAAGAATTCGAATAGCGGTAGATGCTATGAGCGGGGACTTAGGTCCCCGCGTTGTTATGGCTGCAGCTCTGAAGTTTGCTGCAATGTTTGATGATGTTGATTTGTTGCTTGTCGGTAACGAGCAGTTACTTTTAACGTTGTATTCTCAAAAAAAAATATTGCCTTCCAAAAGAATAACATTTCTTCATGCGTCTCAAGTAGTGACTATGACCGACGATCCGGTTATGGCATTGCGTCATAAACAAGATTCGTCTATGTGGCGAACTGTCGAAAGTGTTAAAAACAATATCGCCGATGCTTG
>JAYWHF010000312.1:0-10044 GCA_043777855.1 Gammaproteobacteria bacterium
GTGGCGCTATTGCTAAACCCTACAAGGCCGCCGAGATCTATTCAAAACAAACCTACAAATATGGGCGTTATGAAGTTCGAATGAAAGTCGCTAAAGGTAGTGGCGTTTTGTCGACTTTTTTTACCTACAAAAATGGCTCTGAAGTCCCTAACACCTTTTGGGAGGAAATTGACATCGAGGTTTTTGGCAAGAACAATGCGACTCAATGGCAGAGTAATGTGATCATAGGAGCGCAACGTCCCACTACTAAAACTGAAGCTCTACACAACGCCACTGGGCTTGGCGATAATTATCACACCTATGCCTTAGAGTGGACGCCCGACTATGTGGCCTGGTTTTTTGACGGCACTCAAGTTCGCAGGATCAATGGAGGCCAATTTGTTACTAGCCTGACTAGCCCACAAGATATGCGCTTTAATATTTGGGCGGCCAATATTGCTGGTTGGGTGGGCGCTTGGGATGACAATATCCTGCCGGTGTATCAGTTTGTTAACTACATCGTTTACAAGCCTTACAACGCGGCAACGAAGCGTTTTGGCGTTGGCTGGCGAGATGATTTCAATACTTTCGATACCAACCGCTGGAGCAAAGCCAGCTGGACCTTTAACGAGAACTATGCCGATTTTGATCCCGCTAACGCGTTGGTCACGGACGGCACTTTAGTGCTGGCGCTAACGCGAGAAGGAGCAACAGGTTTCACCGGTCAAGTTCCAAAAGATTCGGTGACGCAAACCAAAAGTTTGTTAATTCAGGCGGAAAATTACAATCAAGTTGGCGGCAGTGTTGTAGTTGCTGGCGGCACTGTAGGTTATATCGATGCGGGCGAATGGCTTAAGTATACCAATATCAATATTCCACAAACGGGCATGTACAAGGTCGAGTACCGTGTTGCTTCAGCCATACAAACCGCGCAGTTCACGCTCGACAGGAATGGCGTTGGCTTGGGTACGATCAGCGTACCTAACACCGGTGGTTGGGGTACTTACAGGGTCATGTCGCACAATATCCAATTCTCGGCGGGCCTGCAAAATCTAGCGGTCTACGCCAATTCAGGCGGATTCAATATTGATTGGATTAAACTTACAAAAATTTAAAAATGATTTTTAGTAGGCTTGCTGTGGGCCTTGCGTGACGGCGAGGCCCACAGATGCTAAACCGGATAGTAAAAACAATCACACGTCCTTATGGCTCTCCTCTTTCGGATGACTTGTGGTGTGATGCTTGCGAAATTCGGCAGCCGAGACCCCTGCGTAACGTTTAAAAAAACGATGGAAAGCCGACTTACTATTAAAGCCACACTCTAACAAAATAAACAAAATCGTTTTCTCTGCGAACGCGGGCTCCAGCAGCATTTCCTTCGCCTTGTCGACACGATAGGCATTTACGAACTCAAAAAAATTCGTACCAAAGTGAGTGTTAATAATATTCGACACTTCGCGGTAATTAATACCTAAGTGTTTGGCAAATGCTTCTATGTTTAGGTTATGTTTGAGGTAGAGTTGATCAACATCCATCGCGTACTTAATTTTATCGATAATGACTTGATTCGGTGGGACAAGAAGAGGCGGCTCTTTTTCAGTAACAGGATTTTTTGTTTCTATCAATTCGTGCGCATAACGTAAACTATAGAGAAAAAGGGCATTTACTAAAATAAAAGTAATATAGTTATCTGCTATGCCGAGATCATCAGCGAAATCAGGACCAAACAATTCGCCAAAAATATGTACCAGCAGTGACCAGCTCCAGCTCACCGCAAAGCCGCCAGTTAAAAGCAGCAATCCTTCGGGGCCCTGTAAATGTAAATTGGAATAAAAATTCTGTAAGCGTAGTTTATATCGCTTTGCCACAAGGAAAGCGGCAATGGCATAAAAAACCGGTAAAACCTTTAATAGGTACCAGAGCATTCGGGTGGTGGTTTCGCGAAATTCTGTTAAGTTTGGGGAGGCGAAGCGCAGAGTTTCGCTATTAATTCTAGCGCTGAGTAAAAGTACTATAACCGCGATAAAAGGCAACAGATGCAGCATGCATTTTCGGCTTGCACGAAAATTCGTGAGGGTAATGGCGACAACATAAAAGTATAAAAAAATTCCCTTTCCAACATCCGCTATTGCTAATCCATAGGCCAAAATAAATTTGAATGTCGGCGTTTGCAGTTGAATGTATTCACTCCACAGCAATAAATTACACAGAGCATTTGCGCCTACGCACACAAAGAAGCTGCACAGTAAATGCGAAGCAATGGTTTTTTGTCGGGAGAGTATGAGCTGAAAAAGCACAAGTAGTATGCACACAGCAAGCGTGAGCAAAAGAATTAAATCGTGAATATTGAAGATCGGATTTTTCATGATAGTTATCTTGTTGCCAGATAGTTATTTTTTTGGCTGACGGCTATTTTTTTGGCTGATAGTTATCTTATTATTTGATGCGAACTTATTATAACCTAAACCCAATCACAGCATGTTTTCGCTCTGGACAATTCCTCGGGCGAGGGGATTTTAGTCTATCGTTAAAATCATTTATCGGATAATTTTTTGTAATCCCCAGCATTTACATCCTCAATTTCTTTCGTCCTCTGTGCGGCATCCCACCCTCCGATTCGCCCCGTATTTATTAAATGGCCCCATCAAAAAATAACAATATGAAAAGAAATGCCATGCGTGGCATCTGTTACCGCAACTTTGTTGATTTGGATCAAGTTGTGTAATTTAGTAACGATATTGTTTGTAAATAACCACCATGTGGATTACATTTGCTACCGATTGTTTATATAAGTAACGTTTTCTGCTTGTGGTAAATAAACGTCTGTACATACATTCGAGAGGTAGTGAGTATGAAAATTACCGTGTTAATAACGTCAACTATTTTAATTTTACTGTCATTGAATAGCCATGCGCTGAACAATCAAACACTGGACAACCAAACACTGGACAATCAAACACCGAACAATCAAACACCGAACAATCAAACACCGAACAGCGAGGCAGTGAACAGCCTGCCAACGGACAACGGGTTTGCTCTCAAGGAAACAATTTGGATCAGCAGTACGATTCCTGTGTGTTGGGAAAATCTTAATGATTCAACTGAAATTCAGCGAGGTTGGGTTAAGTCAGCAACGGCGCGAACTTGGGAGGCAAATTCTTCGGTGCGTTTTGTAGGCTGGGGCGAATGTACTCCGGACGCGAAAGGCATTCGTATCGCCGTGGGTGATGTTGGGCCTTACGTAGTGGCGCTGGGTAGTGCGTTGGATGGCGTTGTGAGTGGCATGGTTTTAAACTTTACTTATCACCAATGGAGCTCTTGGTTCTGTGTTGATAATGCGCACTATTGTTCCGATGTAATTGCCGTGCATGAATTTGGTCATGCGTTAGGTTTCGCCCACGAGCAAAACCGCCCCGACACCCCAGCAAGTTGTACGCAAGATCCACAGGGGACTTCTGGCGACACTCTGATTGGCGCTTGGGATTTGGAATCGGTGATGAATTACTGTAATCCGCAGTGGAACGGAAAAGGTAACTTGAGTAAAACGGATATTGAAATGGCGCAGCGCTTTTATCCGACGGTTCCGCCCGCTGTTTCTCAACAATGTAACTGGTACGGTACGCTTTACGCCATTTGTGCTAACGCGAGTAGCGGTTGGGGTTGGGAAAATGACAAGAACTGTATAGCAACAAGTACTTGTTCAGCGCAGCCTGCACCTTATGGCATTGTCGGCGGAGTCAGTTCTGCATCCAGTGCCGTGAGTGTGAGTAGTTCGCCTATTTTTTCCAGCCGTCGCAGTTCGGAAAATAGTCGGTTGTCGAGTAGCAGTTCGGTGAGTAGCCTAAGTTCGAATTCTTCCAGTGAATCTGCCGTTTCATCGCGCTCCAAGGTGTCTAGTTCGGTGGCCCCGCTGAGAAGCAGTTTGTCGAGTGTGCAGCGTTCCGAATCCAGCTCTGCTGATTCTTCAGCGATAACAATTACAGTGTCTAGCCGCTCAGCAGTGAGTTCATCAAGTAGATCATCAAGCAGTTCATCTAGTGTGGGCGCTCAGAATTGTCAATATTATGTGAGTAACGAATGGACGGGTGGTTTCGCGGCCACGATACGCATTACTAATAGTGGTTCGAGCGCCATTAACGGGTGGAGCGTCAGTTGGGCTTACACTGATGGTAGTACTATCACAAGTGGCTGGAGCGCGGCGTTCTCAGGGAGTAATCCTTATACTGCGGCCAGCAATATGTCGTGGAACTCGACGATTTTGCCGGGCCAGTTTATCGAAATAGGATTTAGTGGAACGAATAGCGGCGGTGGTAAAGCGCAGGTACCGTTGGTTTCCGGTAGTGTTTGCCATTAAGTGAGAGTGAATTTTATGTGTTGATTTTGCTCCCACTTTTCACGGAAAAAAACGGTTTGCCTTTTGCGCAAGCCGTTTTTTTTTGAGAATAATATGCCTATAAGCGTTGCCGCTGGGTAGATATTTTTATAGTACTTTGTCTGGATGTGCGAGTTGAATGTGAAAACAACTGAGTTTCTCATGAGTTTGAGAATAGGAAATTAAAGCTTGATTGGCTTCACATAATTCTTTGCAAATAAATAAGCCTAGACCTGAGCCGGTATTTTCAGTTGTAAAAAAGGGTTCGAAAAGATGCGTTAAATTTTCTTCGCTGATACCTTCGCCAAAATCAATGACTTTGATAAAAGGCTGTTGGTTGCTAATGCCAGCTTCAATCACTAAGTCTGGGCAGCCCTCGGGAGGATTGCTGTAACGTATACCGTTATCGCATAGATTAGTTAGCACTTGCTGCAGTTGGCCAACATCAAATTTTGCATGAATAACATCAGTGGCTAAGCAATCGATAGCCGGTTTGTTAGCCTCGCTCTTGCTGGCGGAATAGTCGGCGATAAAAACGGGAAGCCATTCGTCCAAATGAATATTTTGTGGGGTTGCTATCCGGCGGCGCGATAGTTGCAAAATATTTTCAATAATTTGATTAACGCGCTTGGTGTGTGAATTGATGATCGCCACAAGACGTTTGTTACTGGGAATGAGTGCGTTGTCTTCGGACAGCAATTGACTCGCGTGACTTATGGCGCCCAATGGGTTACGAATTTCGTGCGCTATGCTTGCTGTTAAACGCCCAAGCGAGGCGAGTTTGAGCTGTTGAGCGTGTTGCGTAATGGCTCGATTATCCTCAAGAAAAATTAACGTATGTGAATCTTTTCCCGGGTCGAGTTTGGCAAAGTTAACTTTTACTTCATCATTGCCATCGTTAATTCTACTTAAAATTGGTGAAGGATTTAATTGAGTTTTTTGCCAGCGTGAAACTTTTTCTTGTAAGTCTGGAATGCTGCTGAGCCTAGGCTCGGTATTGGCGTCCAGCGCCAGCAGTTTTGCGGCCGCATTATTATACAAACTAATTTGGTTGTCTTTATCGAGAACCATGATGCCGGTGCGCATACGCTCTAAAATTTGTTGCGCCAATTGTTGCACGCTAGCGGCGCGAATGGCCTGATTGATCGCTTCTGCCGTGCTGAGGTGAATCTTCTTAGTGAGGTAACGAAAAATAATTGTTGTGATAAAAATAAGTGCGCCGAGTGCGCCTGCAGAAAAAAAGACATTGGTGTTATCCGCAATGGAGTTGTCAACTACGCGATAAGCGCTTTCGGCGATGACACCAAGGCTTGCTAATGCGGCGAGAAAAATAGCGGTGCGGCTACGCAATAAAATACCGCCCGCCGCCGCGGCAATTAACAGTAGATAGCCAAGCGCGCTAGGAGCACCGCCACTGCTGTGCATTAATAAAATAATCGCCGCCATGTCGAGCAGCAATAATGCGAAAAGTTGTTTTTGCGACGGCGATAGCTTAACCCGCAAGAGCACGATGAGGGTGCTGATATTAAGCAGTGTATAAGCGGCAGCGGTGTAGAAAAAAATGGTCGGATTATCTTGCCCAAGAACTTTGCTGGCAACCTGCCCTTCAAACATCAGTAAAAGGGTAAGCCCGAGCAGCGTGCGATAATAGGTGTAGACGCGAAGCAGCTCGTAAGGGTTATAGTTAGCGGGCAGTGGAATAAATGGTTTCATATAATTAACGGGGGGTTTCCCTGAAATTGTTCACAATGCGTTGTCTTTGATTAAGTCTTCTGATTGGTTGACAATGCGTTCGTTTTTATAATTTGTAGTTTTTCTGTCGCTGCATAAAAGCATTTTGTCACCGGCTTAGTTTACGCTGTTTCGTCAGTGTTTTTGCTAATGTTTATGATCGCAGATCTCATTTTTTTGGGAATCTATGGGCGATAAAGTGTTGCGGCGGTGCGGGATTAATTCATACGAGGTTTCTCATGTCGCTCTTGGTCATCGCATTGGCACAGCTCAATACGCTTGTCGGTGATATTCCCGGCAATACTCAACAGGTCATTCACTATGCGCGCCGCGCCATCGATGAATTGAATGCCGACGTGGTGATCTTCCCAGAATTAACCCTAACCGGTTACCCGCCGGAAGACCTGTTGCTGCGACCCAGCTTGGCGTTGCGTATCGAGCGCGCCTTGGCTGAATTACGCGCGTTAAAATTGCCCATTGCTCTAGTGGTTGGTTATCCCAAACGCGTCAATGGTGAGCTGTTTAATATGGCCGGCGTGATTCTGTCCGGCAAATTGGTGGCGGAATATGCGAAACAGTGTTTGCCTAATTATCAAGTGTTTGACGAAAAACGCTACTTCACGCCCGGCTCCGAAGCCTGCATTTTTGAGCTGAAGGGTGTTCGTACCGCGGTCAGTATTTGTGAAGATATTTGGTTTCCGGCGCCAATGGCCCAAGCGAAAGCGGCGGGTGCGCAGCTGATGTTAAATTTGAACGCATCGCCCTATCATCAAGGTAAACAAGCAGAGCGAGAAGCTGTAGTCGCCACTCGGGCGCGTGAGGGTGAAATGCCGGTTGCCTATGTAAACTTGGTGGGTGGGCAAGATGAGTTGGTGTTTGATGGCGGCTCGATTCTGGTCGATGCGAAAGGTCAAACCCAGTACCGTGCGCCAGCTTTTTCCGAAGGACTATTCGCGGCGCAGGTTGAATTTACCCATCATCAGGTATCTGTTCCGGCGCAGCAATTAACCCCCCTAGCTGAGCCTCCCAGCGCTGTTTACGAAGCCTTGGTTGTGGGTATGCGCGACTACGTTAATAAAAACCGCTTCAAAGGCATAGTGCTGGGTTTATCCGGAGGAATAGACTCTGCGTTGACGCTGGCGATGGCCGTAGATGCTTTAGGTGCCGAACGCGTTGAAGCGGTGATGATGCCTTTTCGTTATACCTCAACCCTGAGTAAAGACGCGGCGGCTGAGCAGGCGCGACGTATGGGCGTGCGCTACAGCTCCATCAGTATCGAGCCCATGTACGAGGCTTTCATCAGCGCCCTGAGCGCCGAGTTTGCCGGTACAACGCGCGATACCACTGAGGAAAACCTGCAGGCGCGTTGTCGCGGTGTGGTGCTGATGGCGATATCCAATAAAAAAGGGTTACTGGTGCTAACGACCGGTAACAAAAGCGAAATGGCCGTGGGCTATTCAACGCTTTATGGCGATATGGCGGGGGGGTTTGATGCGTTAAAAGATGTCCCGAAAACCCTGGTTTTTGCGCTGGCGAAGTATCGCAATAGCTTAGGCGAGGTCATCCCCGCGACGGTGATTACGCGGCCGCCATCCGCCGAATTGGCGCCGAATCAGAAAGATGAAGACAGCCTGCCACCTTACGACATACTCGACCAAATTCTCGCTTTCTATATAGAGCATGATTTGAGTGCCGAGGCGATTATCGCCAAAGGGTTCGCACGCGACCAAGTGGAGCGGGTAGTGCGCTTGGTGGATGTCAACGAATACAAGCGCCGCCAAGCGCCAGTGGGGGTTCGAATTAGCCAGCGCGGTTTTGGCCGCGATCGCCGCTACCCGATTACGTCGGGTTGGAAGATGGGGGATTAAACTAACGTGGGCACACATTACTTGTGCCCACGTTAGGGGTTGTGGGTTATTGCCAGGATGCTACTAACACAGGGTGAAGTTGGTCTTTAACATCTTGAGATATTATTGAACCCGCTCCAGCAGGCGGTGCAAACGCCGCCATTGCTGATACCAACTGATCAATTTGCGCAGTCAACAACACCGCAGAACCTGCCTCGATTTTGTCGAGTTGGTAGACTGCGCCTGAATACCAATTACTCACCGTGACCTTATCGTCAGAGCCGACTCGGTTTATGAGCAAATTATTCCCGCTTTTGCTGAACCACAAGTCTTCAATGGTCGCATTATCGAAATGCGCCACATCAATACTGGTAGCGTCAGCGTCGTAATTGCTGATTGTGTCACTGCCATCACCTTGACCAAAGACATAGGTGTCGGACCCAGCATCGCCGGTAAGCGTATCATTTCCAGCACCTCCGTTAAGCTGATCGTTATGGTCCCCGGCTGATAAATAATCGTCACCGGAACCACCGTAAAGCCTATCGTTACCACCGTAACCCCCGAGGAAGTCGTTGCCCCCAAGACCGTCAATGATATTGTTTTGCTCAGTACCGAAGACTGAGTTGTCGGCGTCAGTCGCACCCATGATGGTGATCTCGTAATCATTCAATAAAGAATCGAATGCGATGACGTTGCCACCAATTTCTATGTCTTTGATGGTGTAACCGTAGTAATACAGTTGAAAGTTAATCTGGTCGCCATGATCACCGATATTCATCAGCAAGTCATAGCCGTTACGGACAAAGCTAATATCTTCGCGGCCGATACCTGCACCAAGGGCCACGCGGTCAGCTGTATCGGGTGTGTAAGCATAATCCATCAATACATCTTGGCCGTCGCCCGCATTGAACCGGTAAACATCGGAGCCCATGCCGCCATAAAGAAGATCCTTGCCGAGACCACCGATAAGAGTATCGTTGCCGTCACCCCCTTCAATGCTGTCCCGGCCTTCACCGCCAGATAAAATGTCGTCCCCGTCGGCGCCAACAAGCGTGTCGTTACCCCCGTAGCCGGACAGATAATCGTTGCCACCTAAACCGCCAATAGTATTGTTTTCCTCGGTGCCTGAAAGGGTGTTGTCAGCGTCTGTAGCCCCAAGCACGTCAACCGCGTAAGACGCTACCAAAGCCTCGAGGTTGACAATTTCCCCGGCGAGTTCTATCTCCTCAATTCTGTAGGCGCTGAAATAATAATAGAGCTGAAAAGTAATTTGATCCCCATTACTGCCAATGCTCATCACCAAGTCGTAACTGTTGCGCGCAAAGCGAATATTGTTGCGATCGATACCTTCGCCAAGAACTAAGCGGTCAGTATTATTTGCGTCGAAGTCGGCATCTAGTAGTGTGTCTTGGCCGTCGCCAAGATTGAACAGATAGGTGTCGGAACCTTCACCACCATACACACTGTCATTTCCGGTTCCACCTACAAGCGTATCGATACCGGCACCGCCATTAAGTCGGTCGTTGCCAGTGCCTGCACTGAGAGAATCGTTACCAAGATCACCGCTCAGATCGTCATCGCCTTCGCCACCAAACAATTGATCGTTACCTGCCCCGCCATAAATACCATCATCGCCAAGGCCACCGATGAGCGTGTCGTTACCGCCATAACCCGAGAGAGAATCGTTACCACCCAAACTATCTATAAGATTATTTTCCTCGGTGCCAACTAAGCTATTATCTGCATCGGTTGCACCTAAAATAGAAACATCGTAGCCAGCGACTAAGCTGCTTAGGCTAATCACTTCGCCCGCCAGTTCCACCGTTTCGATTCTGTAGTAATCACCGTAGTAATAAAGTTGAAAGGTAATTTGATCACCGCTG
Organism: Gammaproteobacteria bacterium; assembly: GCA_043777855.1. Lineage (GTDB taxonomy): Bacteria > Pseudomonadota > Gammaproteobacteria > Pseudomonadales > Cellvibrionaceae > Cellvibrio. The sequence continues at coordinate 9,813 of JAYWHF010000312.1, forward strand.
TCGCCGATGTTCATGACTAAGTCATAACTATTGCGTGCGAAAGTAATGTTGTTGCGATCAATACCTTCGCCCAATATCAAACGATCGTTGTTGGTTGCGTCGAAGTCGGCATCAAAGAGAATGTCGTGGCCATCCCCCAGATTAAAACGATAAACGTCTGAACCTTCGCCGCCGTTAATCGTGTCGTTACCTGTGCCGCCGATTAAGGTATCAGTGCCAGCACCGCCTGAGA
>JAYWHF010000313.1:0-26977 GCA_043777855.1 Gammaproteobacteria bacterium
CTGGCCGGGTGTTTTTATCAACATCCTAGTAAAAAAGTTCGTCTGATAGGCGTTACCGGAACCAATGGCAAAACTACTTGTACTTTGTTGATCAGTCAGCTTGCTGCTCTATTGCAGAAGCGTTCGGGCGTTGTTGGCACCTTGGGGTTCGGTTTACTGGATACAACGCTCGCCGCTCCCTTAGCTCAACAAATTGCGGCAATTCAAAGCACTGGGCTGACGACGCCTGATGCGCTGAGCTTGCAAAAAATTCTGGCTCAGCTCGTCAGTCAAAAAGCAATGACGGTAGCCGCTGAGGTCTCGTCGCATAGTTTGGTGCTTGGTCGTGTCGCCGCGTTGCAATTTGATACCGCCATATTTACCAATCTCACCCAAGATCATTTAGATTTTCACGGTGATATCAATACTTATGGTAAAGCTAAGGAGCAGCTTTTACTTATGCCAGGTTTACGCCATGCGATTATTAATGCGGATGATTCTTGGGCTAAATCTTTGTTGGAGAATATCCCCACTGGTGTAAATGCAGTGAGTTTTTCCATTCACGACTCCTCTGCACATATTTCCCTTAGCAATTTGTTGTTAACGCCAAACGGTGCTCAAGCTCGGTTGCATTCGCCTTGGGGCGACGCTGAGTTAAAATCACCATTTATTGGTAAATTTAATCTCAGTAATCTGCTGGCCGTCATCGCAACTCTTTGTGTCGCTGGGTTCTCGTTAGAAGAAGTGATCTTAACTATTCCGTTGTTACAAGCGGCACCTGGGCGTATGCAAACAGTAACGCTTGATGCAAGCAATCAAGATATTAGTGTGATCGTCGACTATGCACATACTCCGGATGCATTAGAAAACACCTTGCGTGCAATTCGCGAACATACAGGCGCGCGCGTATGGACAGTTTTTGGTTGTGGTGGCGATCGCGATAAAACCAAACGTCCATTAATGGGTCGTATTGCGGAAATAAATAGTGACTGTGTGATACTCACCAATGACAACCCTCGCCGTGAAGACCCCTCCGCTATTGCCGCCGATATTATTCGCGGTTTATACAATCCTAATGGATGTTTGGTGATTGCGGACCGAGCGCAAGCCATTGATTTCGCAGTGCAACAAGCTAAACCCGGCGACGTGGTATTAATAGCCGGCAAAGGGCACGAAGACTATCAAATTTTCGCAGCACAAACTCTGCCTTTCTCTGACGTGCGCCAAGCGCGCCTTGCGTTGCAGCGCCGCTTAGTGAAGCGTGATTTGGAGCCCGCCATGGCGAGGGGTTCATCATGATAGCGGCAATCACACTATCTCAAGTTGAACTCTACTGCCGTGAATCACTTGGCGCTGAACTAAAAAATGGCGATGCGGCGTTCATGCGTGTTAACACGGATACTCGCAACGTGAGCGCTGGCGATTTATTTGTAGCCTTGCGCGGAGAAAATTTTGATGCGCATAATTTTCTATCTCAAGCAGTAGAAAAAAATGTTTGCGGACTCGTCGTTGAAAAATTTAATTCAGCAATTGCCTTACCGCAGTTAGTAGTAAAAGACACTTTGCAAGCTTTAGGTAAAATTGCTGCAATGAACCGTAACTTGTTTGGTGGGCATTTATTGGCAGTTACCGGCAGCAACGGAAAAACCACTGTAAAAACTATGCTCGCGCAGATTCTCTGCGAGTGTGGAGCAGTGTTAGCAACTCGAGGAAATTTTAATAATCACATAGGTGTCCCGTTAACGCTGTTACAAATTGACAAGCAGCATCAATACGCGGTGATTGAAATGGGTGCAAGTGCGATCGGAGAAATAGCCTATTCGTGTTCATTGGCGAAGCCTGAAGTGAGTATGGTAAACAACGTGATGCCAGCGCACCTTGAAGGGTTTGGCTCTATTGAAGGAGTGGCTCAAGCGAAGGGAGAAATTTATGGAAGCCTACCGAGCAACGGCTGTGCTGTGATTAATATAGACGATGAATTTGCTACACAGTGGTTGGCACAGCTAAAGACTAAATATACAAGAGTTTCATTACGCAATGTCAACGCAGACTGCTACGCGAAAAATATTCTTGAAGTAGCAGGCGGTCTTCAGTTTACCTTGGTGATGAACCATCAAGAGATAAACGTCAGTCTACATTCTCTAGGTGATCATAGTGTTCGCAATGCGCTAATGTCGGCGGCGATGGCAGCGGCGGTAGGCGCTACGCTTCTACAAATTAAGTGTGGTTTAGAAAAGTTTTTACCGGTCGCTGGGCGTATGAGCCATCATCTTGGTCTTAACCAAAGCAAGATTATCGATGATAGCTATAACGCCAACCCAGGCTCGGTAAGAGCAGCAATTGATGTGCTTGCGGCGACAGACGGCGAAAGAATTTTGGTGTTGGGTGATTTGGGTGAGCTGGGTGATAAAGCGATAGCTTTGCATATTGAGCTTGGTATTTATGCAAAATCTAAAATTGATAAGCTTTTTACGCTAGGTACGCTAAGTCGGCATACCGGTGAGGCTTTCGGAAGCGCAGAAAATTTTACTGACAGAGATTCGCTCATTCATGCACTTAAAAAAATAGTCACGCCAAAAACGACCTTGTTAATTAAAGGCTCGCGCAGTGCAAGAATGGATCTAGTTGTCGTTGCGCTTTGCGCCATTAACGAAAAAATATTGAGTGCAAATACGTGAATAATAATCTTGCGAAAGAGCAGGGCTCAGGAGTCATCAACTAATGCTATTTTGGTTAGCCGAACAGTTAAAAGAACATATTCACGGCTTCTCTGTGTTTCAGTACTTAACGTTGCGCGCAATATTGGGCGTACTTACAGCGCTCGGTATTTCGCTGGTATTTGGCCCTTGGTTTATTCGTCGGTTAAGCGAATTGAAAATTGGTCAATCAGTGCGGACGGATGGACCCCAGAGTCATCTTAGTAAATCTGGAACCCCGACTATGGGGGGTGCGCTTATTTTAGTGGCCATTTTCGCGAGCACCTTGTTATGGTCTGACTTGAATAATCGTTATGTTTGGGTTGTTATGGCCGTAACGGCCGTGTTCGGCGCGGTAGGCTGGGTGGATGACTATCGTAAAGTTGCCAAGAAAGATTCGCGCGGTCTATCGGCGCGCTGGAAATATTTTTGGCAGTCCATTGCTGGGTTTGGTGCATCAATTTTTCTTTATTACACCGCGGTCTCTCCCGTCGAAACACAATTATTTATTCCATTCTTCAAATCCTTTGCACTTGATATGGGTTGGTTTTACATTTTATTCAGCTATTTCGTCATTGTAGGCACAAGCAACGCCGTTAATCTTACGGATGGTTTAGATGGTCTTGCCATCATGCCCTGTGTGATGGTCGCTGGTGCTCTGGCCTTAATTGCCTATCTCGTTAGCAATTCAATTTTTTCAAACTATTTGCATATTGCTTATGTACCGGGCGCTGGTGAGTTAGTCATTTTTTGCTGCGCAATGGTAGGTGCAGGCTTAGGGTTCTTATGGTTTAACACATACCCAGCAACCGTGTTTATGGGTGATGTGGGCGCTTTGGCGCTAGGGGCTGCGCTAGGTGTAATAGCGGTTATCGTTCGCCACGAAATCGTACTGTTTATTATGGGTGGAATTTTCGTACTTGAAACTGTGTCAGTAATTTTGCAGGTGGCATCGTTTAAATTAACCGGCAAACGTATTTTTCGAATGGCACCCATTCATCATCATTTTGAATTGAAGGGTTGGCCTGAGCCAAGAGTTATCGTTAGATTCTGGATTATTACCTTGATGTTGGTGTTGATAGGTTTAGCAACGCTAAAAATTCGTTAGTCTTTTTAATCTAAACAAGAGAAGCATTGCAGTGACACAAATGATTGCTACTAGTCGCATTAAAGTTGTTATCGGCACCGGTATTACCGGTTTGTCGGTCGCACGTTTTCTTGTGCAGCAAAAGCAAGCGTTTGTTCTAATGGATACGCGTTCAGCGCCACCCAACATTGAAAAAATTAAGACAGAATTTCCCCAGATACGAGTAGAACTGGGTAATTTGAATGTTAATACTCTATTGCTCTGCGATGAGATTATCGTAAGCCCGGGCATTTCAATAGAAACACCGGAAATTGCGGCGGCAAAAAAAGCGGGTATTCCTGTCATTGGCGATATCGAAATTTTTGTGCGCTTTGCTAAAGCGCCGATAGTTGCTATTACGGGTTCTAATGCAAAAAGCACTGTTACCACTCTGGTCGCAGAGATGGCGGCGCAAGCCTGTATAAAAGTTGCCGTCGGTGGAAATCTCGGGACGCCCGCACTTGACCTGCTAAGCGATGACGTTGCACTTTACGTCATGGAATTATCCAGTTTTCAACTTGAAACAGTTACGAAATTAAATGCGAAAGTAGCAACGATTTTAAATATTAGCGCGGATCACTTGGATCGCTACACAGATATGCGTGCGTATATTTTAGCGAAACTACGTGTCTATTTCGGTGCTGAGCATATTGTTGTTAATCGCAATGATGTTCTTACGCATCCGCCCTTAGCGGCAGGCTCTAAACCTATTTACTTTGGCGGCAAAGCAGATTTTGGAAGTTTTGGTTTGTTGGATCACGATGGCGAGATTTATCTTGCTAAAAATCTAACACCCTTGTTGTCCGCACGGTCTTTGAACATTAAGGGTAAGCACAATGTCGATAATGCATTGGCAGCGTTGGCGCTCGGTGATGCGGCGGGAATCCCTATGAATGCCATGCTTAAAACGCTAACAACTTTTGCAGGATTACCCCATCGCTGTGAATACGTTGCGACAAAGATAGGCGTGGAATTTTTCAACGATTCTAAAGGCACCAATATAGGTGCGACCGTGGCCGCTATTGCCGGTTTAGCGCGCTCCCCAGAAAAACTTATTGTCATCGTTGGCGGTGAAGGTAAAGGGCAGAATTTCAGTGAGTTAAACACCGTATTGGCAAACAGTTCCTGCATCTTGGTTTTGATCGGGCGCGACGCCACGTTAATCGCTCAAGCGGTTGGCAATCTAGTACCCATAGAGTTTGCAGTCTCAATGCAAGATGCAGTCGATAAATCCTTTGCACTGGCAAAATCTGGTGACGCGGTGCTCCTTTCTCCTGCCTGCGCAAGTTTTGATATGTTTAAAAACTACGAAGATCGTGGCGAGCAATTTTGCGCGGCGGTACGGCAGTTGGGGGACGCATGATGACGTTGCAGCAAACCAATCAGCTAAGCCTTAAACAACGAATAGATTGGCCGATTTTATTTTTATGGTTTGCATTGTTGTCGATTGGCTTGGTGATGGTTTCCTCGGCCTCCATTTCGTTTTCTGCAACTAATTACAACGATGGTTGGTATTTCGCTAAACGTCATTCAATTTATGCCTTGATGGGGTTGCTGCTTGCCATTTTTGTTGCGGCCGTACCGATGAGTATGTGGCAAAAATATGCAGGTCATTTTTTAATTTTTACATTTATTTTGCTAGTTCTGGTGTTAATCCCGGGCATTGGGCGTCGTGTTAATGGTAGTCAGCGATGGCTTAACTTGGGCATTATTGCTGTGCAGATTTCAGAGGTTGCAAAAGTGTGCGCGGTAATTTTTTTCGCCAGTTTTTTTTCTCGTCGCCATCAAGAACTACATTTTGGTTGGCAAGGTTTTTTAAAACCTATGTTAATCGTTGCCGTATTCGTTTTTCTCTTGTTGTTGGAACCAGATTTCGGTAGTTCTGTTGTATTGAGTGTGACTGTAATAGCAATGATGTTTATTGCGGGAGTCCGCTTGTTGCATTTCCTGTTGCTCATTTTAGTGGGTGGCAGTGGCATGGTTTCAGTGGCAATTTTTTCGCCCTATCGCATGGAAAGATTGAAAACATTTCTGGATCCTTGGGCCGACCAATTTAACGGAGGTTATCAGTTGACACAATCACTGATTGGTTTTGGTCGTGGCGAATGGACCGGGTTGGGCTTGGGAAATAGCCTGCAAAAACTGTTTTTTTTACCGGAAGCACATACAGATTTCATCTTTGCCATTATTGCAGAGGAATTTGGCTTGTTGGGTGCCGCCGTTGTGATTGGATTATTTGCAGCATTGATTGTGCGTATTGTCATGGTTGCGAGAAATAATTTTGCGCACGAAAAAATGTTTGCGGCTTTGGCGACTTTTGGTGTAGCAACCTTACTAAGCTTTCAGGTGTTCATCAATGTTGGAGTTGCATCAGGCCTATTGCCAACGAAAGGTTTGACACTCCCTTTTATTAGTTATGGTGGAAGTAGTTTGTTAGTTTGTTGTGTTTTGATCGCATTTGTATTGCGAGCACAATGGGAAGTGGCGGTATTGCGAGGTGCAGAAACTGTTTCAATGTTTGGGCAAGTGGAAAAGAAAATTGCGATACAGCGGGCCACGCTAAATATTGGCGGATTTAAAAAACCGCAATCATTGACGGAGCGCGGCACGCGTAAAGCGGTGAAGTTATGAATACTACTGTGACCCAAGGCGTACCTCTTGGACCATCCCTTAAAGCACCGCTTAAGGTAATGATTATGGCTGGCGGTACCGGGGGGCATGTATTTCCTGCGCTTGCAGTTGCCGACGTATTGCGCGCTCGCTCGGTGCAAGTTGATTGGCTAGGCACACCGCAAGGAATAGAAAATACTGTTGTTGTGGCGGCAAATATTCCGCTTCACCATATTCATGTCAAAGGCGTACGTGGGCATGGTGTTTTGGGCTTGTTGAAGGCTTCTTTTTTAATTGTCATAGCCATAGTTCAGGCCTTAGTGATTTTTAAGAAAGTGAAGCCAGATGTTGTGCTTGGCTTCGGTGGGTTTGCTTCGGGCCCTGGTGGCGTAGCCGCAAAACTATTAGGCAAGCCTTTAGTCATTCATGAACAAAATGCTATTGCAGGAACGACAAATCGTTTATTGGCAAAAATTGCAAATCGTGTATTAGTCGCTTTTAACGGCGCCTTCAACGACAGTGCAACGCCTAAAAAAATTCAGGAAAAAATAGTGGTTGTGGGCAACCCAGTGCGCACAACCATCGCTCATCTGTCCGAGCCTGTTGTTCGGTATAAGGCTCGCGCACAGTTAAAAGAACCTGTGCATTTACTCGTTTTGGGTGGGAGTTTGGGAGCGCAGATGATTAATCAAACTGTGCCCGCAGCGCTAGAGAAGTTAGCGCTAGATGTTCGCCCTAGCGTTTGGCATCAAAGTGGAAAGAGTCATCTTGAAGTCACTATTGCTTCCTACATGCTGCATCAAGTTAATGCAAAGGTAAATGCATTTATTGAGGATATGGCGGCAGCTTATGCCTGGGCCGATATCATTGTGTGTCGCGCAGGTGCATTGACCGTTTCAGAATTAATGGTGGCCGGTGTAGCGGCCATATTAATTCCGCTGCCAACGGCAATTGACGATCATCAAACCTATAATGCGGCGATTTTAACGCATGCTAGTGCAGGCATTGCACTTCCTCAGCTCGAACTGAGCGCTGAAAAATTAGCATCGGTATTATTAATGGTCTTGCCAGATCGCGCGCATTTGCAAACACTTGCAACTAATGCGCGCACTCTCGCGTTGCCGCATGCCGCAGAAACTGTAGCCGATATTTGTATGGAGTTTGTAAGTGGATAAAGTCTTGCGTTCAAATGAAGTTGCATTTTGTGAATTACCTTTTTATGAGGTGCCCGAAATGCGACGTATTCGGCGAATTCATTTTATTGGCATCGGTGGTGCTGGTATGAGTGGTATTGCTGAAGTGCTTATCAATCAAGGTTACGAAATTTCAGGTTCGGATATCAAGGCCTCGAACGTAACTGAGCGGTTAGAAAAAAAGGGCGCGACGGTTTTCATTGGCCACCTAGCCGCGAACGTTGTGGGTGCAGATGTGATCGTGAATTCCAGCGCGGTGAATAATACTAATCCAGAAATTATTCATGCGCGCGAGCTACGTATCCCGATTGTAAGGCGAGCGGAAATGTTAGGCGAGCTAATGCGATATCGACACGGCATCGCGGTTGCCGGTACTCATGGCAAAACAACTACCACAAGCTTATTGGCCTCTGTCTTAGCAGCCGCAAAGCAGGACCCAACATTTATTATCGGTGGTTTGGTTAACAGTACTGGCACCAATGCGCAACTCGGGGCCAGCCGCTATTTAGTAGCAGAGGCAGATGAAAGTGATGCATCATTTTTACACCTTCAGCCGATGGTTGCGATTGTTACCAACATAGATGCTGACCATATGGAAACCTATGGTGGTGATTTTTCGCAATTGAAAAAAGCATTTGTCGAATTTCTACATAATTTGCCGTTCTATGGCTTAGCAGTATTGTGCGGTGATGATCCAGTTATTCGCGACATTATTCCGGAAGTTGCTCGACCAATTTTAACCTATGGGTTCAGTGAGGACAGCGATTTTCGTGCAATCAATATTATACAATCGAAGATGCAATCTGAGTTTGATGTGTTGCGCCCTGGTCACGAAAAGCCCTTGCATATTCGAATCAATATTCCCGGCATTCATAACATATTAAATGCAACAGCCGTTATTGCAGTTGCTACTGACGAAGGTTTAAGTGGCGAGGCGATACAAGAAGGATTAGAAAACTTTCAAGGTGTAGGCCGTCGTTTTCAGGTTTACGGAAATTTCCCTGTGGGCGACGGCGATGCCATGCTGGTAGACGACTACGGACATCATCCACGAGAAGTTGCAGCGATTATTAAAGCGGTGCGTGACGGTTGGCCGGGGCGTCGTATTGTTATGTGTTACCAACCGCATAGGTATACACGCACGCGCGATTTGTACGAGGATTTTGTTGAGGTGTTGTCAACGGTTGATGTGTTGATTTTGTTGGAAGTTTACAGTGCTGGAGAAGAAACCATTCTTGGTGCAGATAGTCGCCATCTTTGCCGTAGCATTCGAGCTCGGGGTGCAATTGAGCCTATTTTCGTTGAAACGGTAGACGGAGTTCCTTCCATTGTAAAAGATTTGGTCCGCGCGGGTGACATTGTCATTACGCAGGGCGCTGGTAACGTAGGGGTTCTATCCCCTGAATTAGCAAAACGACATTTGCAGTAGAGGTTAAACAGAAAATGCAATTTGTAAAATTACCGATCGACGAAGATTTTAAGCAGGCGCTAGGTCGTGTTGGCGTGTTATTAGGCGGGCAGTCATCGGAACGAGAAATTTCTTTGCAAAGCGGTGCGGCGGTTGTGTCCGCGTTAGTTGAAGCTGGCGTTGAACATATTGCTATTGATGTCGGTGCTAACGCAATTGCTGATATTCAGTTAGCGAAACTTGATCGTGCTTTTGTGATGTTACACGGCGTCGGTGGTGAAGACGGACGCATGCAAGCTGTGCTTGAATATTTAGGTATTCCCTTCACGGGTAGCGGTGTGCAGTCATCAGCACTCGCGATGGACAAGCTGCGAACCAAACAATTGTGGCGCGGTGTTGGTTTGACTACGCCGGATTTTTATTTGCTGAATGCAAGCAGTGACTGGAAGAAAATTCTCACCGATTTAGGTGGTGAAGTCATGGTGAAACCTGCCAACGAAGGTTCTAGTATTGGCATGGCGCGCGCTACGACCATCGACGAGTTGGCGGCGGCGTTTGCGCTCGCAGAGAAGTACGATGGCAGTGTTATTGCCGAACGTCTTATCGTCGGCAGCGAATATACCGTGGCTATCTTGGGCAACGAAGCATTACCGCCCATTAAATTAGAAACTGATCATAAATTCTATGATTACCACGAAAATATATCGCGAACGACACGCGTTACATTTGCCCGTGCGGGTTAACTCCGGCTAAAGAACAAGAGCTTAAAGCGTTAGCGTTGGCCGCATTTCATTCTGTTGGCTGTAAAGGCTGGGGGCGCGTGGATGTTATGGCGGACAGCGCACTGAATTTTTACTTATTGGAAATCAATACTGCACCAGGCATGACGAGTCATAGTTTAGTGCCTATGGCAGCAAAAGCTGTGGGGCTATCGTTTAGTGAATTGGTATTAACTATTTTGCGTTGCAGTTTGTAGGTTGATGAAGCCGATGGTGCCAGGGTCTTACTCGTCGACAACCGCGTTGCTAGACAGCGAGCGCGATGTGTTGCTGGAAGCTCCAGGCAAAGAGCCGCGGGTGCGTGCATCAATAGTTGGCGATAAAAAGTTAACGGCGCGCGATGCTTTTGACCAGCGCGTTGCAGCTGAGCAAAAAAAAACACAACAGGTTGCGTCGAAACGAGAAGTCTCGAACGCTGAAACTAGCGTTAGGCAGGATGCGGTCGGGCAAAAAGCTGAAGTTGCACCACGCCCGCAAGCGGAACGGCCAGGTCAACTTCTATTGGATGACCCGCTTCAGCGATCTGTTGAAAAACAGTTGCGTCGCGAACGCGGTTACCACAAAGCAACGCCTCACCGCGGCACGCGAAAAAAAGAGACGGGCTCGAAGGTATATCGTGGAGGGGTTTATCGCACTATTGGTTTGATGTTGCTGCTGCCGCTGTTTATTGGCATAGTTTATTTCGCCGGTGGGCCGGTGATGAAGCTGTTAGAGCGACCACTTAAGAGTGTTGCGGTGGAAGGGCATTTTCAATACTTGTCAAAAGGTCGGGCCATGGAATTAATAATGGCAGAAATTGACGGAAATTTTTTGCAATTAAAATTGGATCGATTGAAATCTGTACTTCAATCCGATCCCTGGGTTGAGAATGTTTTTTTAAGCCGACGTTGGCCGGATACCTTAGTCGTAAAAATTTCGGAGCAACAACCGATTGCGCGTTGGGATGCCAATGGTTTTTTGAATCAACGCGGAGAGATTATTCGCGTTAAAGAAATCGACAAGCTTTTAGGTCTACCATGGCTGCAAGGTAATGAATTTAATGCGCGTGAAATTATGCAGCAGTATCAAGATTTATCGACGCTGTTGCGCACGCGAGGGCTAGAAATAATCACATTGAAGTGCGATAACAAAAAGTCTTGGCGAATTACGTTAAAAAATGATGTAGAAATTGCAATTGGACGCGATCAAGTGATGGAAAAATTGCGTAGATTTGTTACTGTGTACGATAATTTTTTGAGTAGTGTTTGGGGTGATGTTAAATCGATAGATATAAGGTATACCAACGGCGTCGCTGTTCGTTGGATGCCTGATTCCGAAATGGCAAAAAAATACTTAAAGCTGGATACAGCTAGTGTTCATGGCCAACTAAAGCCGAACACAGCGAAACACAATACGGAAACAAACTGATGCCCTGAAAAGCTGAGGCCGTACGAAAAATAAAATGGTGACCAGATTTCGTGGGTCTCGCTAAGTTGGTTTGGGAATGAGGTAACCGCATGGCAAGTGTTAGTGACAACAAAATGATTGTGGGCCTGGATATAGGCACATCCAAGGTTGTGGCTATCGTGGGTTCAATCACGCCAGAAGGTCAGCTCGACATAGTTGGCATCGGCTCGCATCGATCTACGGGCCTAAAAAAAGGCGTTGTGGTTAATATTGAATCAACGGTGTTGTCAATTCAGCGCGCTATCGAAGAAGCAGAGTTAATGGCGGGCTGTCAAATTCACTCAGTCTATGCCGGTATTGCGGGTAGCCATATTCGCAGTTTGAATTCTCACGGAATAGTCGCGATTCGTGATCGTGAAGTGTTTGCACAAGATTTAGAGCGTGTCATCGATGCGGCGCAAGCCGTTGCGATTCCAGCGGATCAGAAAATTCTCCATATTTTGCCGCAAGAGTTTTTGATTGACGAGCAAGACGGTGTAAAAGAGCCTTTGGGAATGTCGGGTGTTCGATTGGAAGCCAAGGTGCATCTGGTGACCTGTGCTGTTAATGCGGCGCAAAATATTGAAAAGTGTATTCGTCGCTGCGGCTTAGAGGTTGAGGATATTATTTTAGAACAGCTTGCCTCCAGTTATGCAGTGTTGACGGATGACGAAAAAGAGTTAGGTGTTTGTGTTGTAGATATTGGTGGCGGCACCACAGATATAGCGATCTTTAAGGATGGGGCTATTCGCCATACGGGTGTTATTCCCATCGCTGGTGATCAAGTGACTAACGACATCGCTATGGCCTTGCGTACCCCTACACCGAATGCGGAAGAAATTAAAATTAAATATGCCTGCGCTTTGGCAAAACTAACTAGCCCCGATGAAACCATAAAAGTGCCGAGCGTTGGCGATCGGCAACCGCGCGATTTATCTCGACAAGCTCTAGCGGAAGTAGTTGAGCCACGTTATGACGAATTGTTTACGTTGGTGCAATCAGAATTGCGGCGCAGTGGTTACGAAGACTTAATTGCAGCCGGTATTGTCCTTACGGGTGGTACATCAAAAATGGAAGGTGTGGTTGAGTTAGCGGAAGAGATTTTTCATATGCCTGTGCGTATTGGCGCACCTCAAAATGTTAGGGGGCTTTCGGATATTGTAAATAACCCCATTTATTCGACAGCCGTAGGTTTACTTATTTATGCAATGAAACAGCAACATCAAGAAGTTGGTCGTTCGACGCATCATGCAAAAGAAAACCAAGGCTCTATGTTTAGTAGACTAAAAAAATTATTTCAAAGTAACTTTTAGTTTTTAATTTTTTAATTTTTAATTTTTAAATGAATTTTTATCGTCTTGTAATGAGAAAAGGGGAATTGCCATGTTTGAATTAGTTGATAGTATTCATCAAAGCGCTGTGATCAAAGTCATTGGTGTTGGTGGTGGCGGTGGGAACGCGGTTAAGCACATGATTGCCAATAAAGTCGATGGTGTAGAATTTATTTGCGCCAACACCGATGCACAAGCGCTTAAAGATATTGATGCACGAACGGTTTTGCAATTAGGCAGCACCATGACAAAAGGGTTGGGTGCTGGTGCTAACCCTGAAATTGGTCGGCAAGCGGCCATGGAAGATCGTGAGCGTATCGCGGAAGTATTGCGCGGTGCCGATATGGTCTTTATTGCCGCGGGTATGGGGGGTGGTACTGGCACAGGAGCGGCACCTGTTATTGCAGATGTTGCTCGCGAGCTGGGAATTCTGACGGTCGCGGTGGTCACTAAACCATTTCCATTCGAAGGCCGTAAGCGCATGTCGATTGCGGATAGTGGTATCCAAGAGCTAAGTGAACGTGTTGACTCTTTAATTACCATTCCCAATGAAAAATTGCTGTCAGTTTTGGGCAAGCAAACATCACTGCTGGATGCTTTCAAAGCCGCTAATAATGTACTTTTGGGTGCGGTTCAAGGCATCGCCGATTTAATCATTCGTCCGGGAATGGTTAACGTAGATTTTGCCGACGTGCGCACCGTGATGTCGGAAATGGGTATGGCGATGATGGGTACTGGTCGTGCTACCGGCGAAAACCGCGCACGCGAAGCCGCAGAAATGGCGATCCGAAGCCCACTGCTGGAAGATGTAAACTTACAAGGCGCCCGCGGTATTTTAGTGAACATCACGGCGGGTATTGATTTGTCCCTAGGTGAGTATTCTGAAGTAGGCAGCATTATTGAAGAGTTCGCCTCGAACGACGCAACGGTGGTTGTCGGCACTGTTATTGACCCTGAAATGACCAATGAATTGCGCGTAACCGTAGTAGCTACAGGGTTGGGTGTTGTTGCAAAGGCAGTTATTCCGGCACCAAGAGAGTCCAAGCCAGCTGCTACAAAAGTCGTCATTGATAACACCCGTCGTGGTTCAGGCCAAATTGATTACAGCGCTTTAGATCGGCCCACACATTTACGCGCGAACAGTTCAGCCTCAGCGGTAGCGACAGCGCCTTTGGCAGATAAAGACTTGGAGTATTTGGATATCCCGGCGTTTTTGCGTCGTCAGGCAGATTAATTTTTTGTGTCCTTTATAAATAATTTCAATGGGCGCGATTGGCCGGCATTGCTGGCCTGTCATCCGTTGGGTTGCTACCATCTCCTTGTTTTTAGTCAGTTATAAGACATTGCTATTGAGAGTTTTTTACGCTTTGAGAAGGGCTAACACCTGATGAGTAGACAGCGAACACTCAAGAATGCCATTCGTGCAACGGGTGTAGGTCTTCACACTGGCCAAAAAATTCATTTGACCTTGCTGCCGGGCGAGATTGATTCGGGCATTGTCTTTCGTCGAGTAGATTTGACGGCCCCTGTGGAGATTCGCGCCGCCGCTCATAATGTGGGTGAAACAACACTTTCCACTTGCTTAATAAATGGTGACGTTCGCGTATCAACGGTCGAGCATCTACTCTCCGCCTTGGCCGGCTTGGGTATTGATAATGCTGTTATTGAGCTGGATGCACCTGAAGTTCCAATTATGGATGGCAGTGCTGGTCCGTTTGTGTTCTTACTGCAGTCCGCCGGTATTCAAGAACAGTTGGCGCTGAAAAAATTTGTTCGCATCAAAAAGGAGGTTACCGTAATTGACGGTGACAAGGTGGTGAGCTTTCTGCCGTTCGATGGCTTCAAAATCACTTTTTCAATCGCCTTTGATTTGCCAGTTTTTCAAGGCAGGACGCTAAAAACGACTGTCGATTTCTCCAGTACCTCTTTTATTAAGGAAATTAGTCGAGCGCGTACCTTCGGCTTTATGCATGAAATTGAGTATTTGCGCTCTAAAGGCTTGGCTAAAGGAGGAAGTATGGATAATGCGATAGTCGTTGACGAATATCGCATATTAAATGAAGAAGGTTTGCGTTACGAAGACGAGTTTGTAAAGCATAAAGTATTGGACGCCATCGGTGACCTCTACATGATGGGACACTGCATTATCGGCGAATTTCGCGCCCATAAGTCTGGACATGCGCTTAATAATAAAGCCCTACGTCAGTTAATTTCTCAGGAAGATGCTTGGGAGTTTGTCACCTATGATCACGAAAAAGTCGCCCCCATTTCCTTTGCCCGGGCAATTTCTGCCTAATCGCTCAATACCTGCGTTTTACGGGTTTGTGAATTAGTAGCCATTTTTTGTTGGAAATTTCTCAATTACTGTGAGATATTTCGCCCCCCAGCCCCTAAGTAACAAGATAATATCAACTACACTAAGAAATACCTTGGGCTTTTGCCCCTCTATTGCGTTGCTGTTTAATGAAAATTATCATTGTCAACTCAGACCATGGACATACGCGAACTCTGACCCTCGGCGGTTGGACTCGGGCGCTTTTGTCCGTCTGTTTGTTGGGAATACCGGCCGTGGTTGGCGCCTGGGGGTACAGCTGGCTCATAAATTTCGATAAAAAAGATGTGTTTAACGCTGATGCGCCCAGTGGTTGGGGTGAGAGCGTCGCGGCTCAGAAGGAAAAGTTTGAAAATTCCAGGGTTCAGCTTGAGAAGCACGTCGTAGCCTTGACGGCTAAGGTAGCCGATTTACAGACCCGGTTGGTGCGGCTCGATGCTGTTGGCGAGCGTCTTACTAAGGCTGCGAAGTTGGATAAAGGCGAATTCAACTTTAAACAGCCACCCGGGAAGGGTGGGCCACTTATCACTCACTCTGAAAAAATTAACGCCGCTGAATTTTTTACCGCTATCAGTGAGTTGTCTCAAAGCATTCAAAACCGCGAACAGCAATTTAAAACCCTCGATTCCATTTTGCTCACCCGAACTTATGAAGCAGACGCTTTGTTTGATACCTTGCCTGTTGACACGGGTTTTATGTCATCAACATTTGGGTACAGAATAGATCCCTTTAATGGTAAGACTGAGTTTCATTCGGGGATGGATTATACGGCGCCAATTGGTACACCCATAAAAGCAGTGGCTGCCGGTATTGTTACTTTGTCTGCCGAGGCGCAGGGCTACGGCAACATGGTTGAAATTAGCCACGGTTCTAGTTTTGAAACTCGCTATGCACATTGTAAAACTACGTTAGTAAAATTTGGTGATGTGGTTAAAAAAGGCCAAATCATCGCCCTCGTTGGTTCAACGGGGCGCTCCACAGGGCCACACGTCCATTTTGAAGTTTACAAAAATGGACGTGTGGTCGACCCCGCTAGTTATCTTCAAGCTATAAATCCTTAGTTCAATCTCGTTGGCATATTGCCCCCCTATTCGTAGTTCTCTAGCGGTTGTTTACTAAGCAAACCAGTGGGAGAAATTGTTCATTTTTAGTTTTTTGTTATCAATGGTAGAAAAAATGTTAAACACGTTGTTGAGGTCTTTGTTCGGTTCAAAAAACGACCGCGAACTTAAGCGCATGAATAAAGTTGTGATTACGATTAATGCGCTTGAACCCAATCTGCAAAAGCTTAGCGACGCGGAGCTAAAAGCCAGAACGCAAGAGTTTCGCGATCGCTTTCAAAAAGGTGAAACTCTGGATCAATTATTGCCGGAAGCTTTCGCCACCGTTCGCGAAGCTAGTCGTCGAGTGTTGAACATGCGCCATTTCGATGTGCAATTGATCGGTGGTATGAGTTTACATGAAGGCCGTATTGCAGAAATGCGTACTGGCGAGGGAAAAACCTTGGTGTCAACCTTGCCAAGTTACTTGCACGCACTCGCGGGTAAAGGCGTCCACATTGTAACGGTAAATGATTATCTCGCCGCTCGCGATGCCAATTGGATGCGGCCAGTGTACGAATTTCTGGGCATGACGGTAGGTGTTATTTTGTCGATGCAAGCATCTTCAACTAAACGCGAAGCTTACAACTCAGATATTACCTACGGCACAAACAATGAATATGGTTTCGACTATTTGCGCGATAACATGGCGCTAAATAAAGCCGATAAAGTTCAGCGCCCACTTAACTTTGCGGTTATTGATGAAGTGGATTCTATTTTAATTGACGAGGCGCGAACGCCGTTGGTTATTTCCGGTCAAGCTGAAAATAGTTCAGAACTCTATAAAAGCATGCATGTGTTAGTGAACAATTTGAAGCGGCAAATTGACAATGGCGAAGACGGCGATCGAAAAATAATTACCGATCCCGGTGATTTTGTCGTTGATGAAAAATCCCGCCAAGTCGAGCTAACGGAATCTGGGCATCAACGTGTTGAAGAACTTTTGATTCGCGCAAACTTACTAAAACCTGAAGAGAATCTTTATGCAGCAAACAACTTAACGCTCTTGCACCATGTGGGCTCAGCGTTAAAAGCGCGCTCACTTTTTCATCGCGATGTTGAATATATTATTGAAGAAAATCAAGTTGTTTTAGTGGACGAGCACACCGGGCGTACTATGCATGGTCGCCGTTTAAGTGAAGGTTTACATCAGGCAATTGAAGCAAAAGAAGGGGTCGCTATTCAAAGCGAGAGCCAAACCTTGGCCTCTACAACCTTCCAAAATTATTTCCGTTTGTATCCCATTTTGTCGGGAATGACGGGAACCGCTGACACGGAAGCCTACGAATTCCGCGAGATTTATGCGTTGGATGTAGTGGTAATTCCTACAAACAAACCAAAAACTCGTCTCGATTTAAATGATCTGGTTTTTTTGTCAGTAGAAGAAAAGTATGAGGCAATTGTTAACGATGTAAAAACTTATCAAGCTAAAAATGCGCCGGTATTAGTGGGTACCGCATCCATCGAAACCTCGGAAGAAATGTCGCGCCGCTTAATTAATGCAGGCATCAAGCATCAAGTATTAAATGCGAAATTTCATGCGCAGGAAGCTGAAATTATTGCTCAAGCCGGGCGCCCAGGTACTGTAACTATTGCAACCAATATGGCGGGCCGTGGTACGGATATTGTGTTGGGTGGTCGTTGGGAATCAGAAGTTGAAAAACTAACCGAGCCTACCTCTGATCAAATTGCAGCGATAAAAGAAGATTGGAAAAAACGCAATGAAATAGTCCTAGCCGCCGGCGGGTTACATATTGTCGGTACTGAGCGCCACGAGTCGCGTCGTATTGATAACCAATTGCGTGGCCGTTCGGGTCGCCAAGGTGATCCAGGCTTAACGCACTTTTATTTATCGCTTGAAGATAATCTGATGCGCATTTTCGCATCAGATCGCGTGCGTAACTTTATGCAGGCACTCGGTATGGAGAAGGGAGAGGCTATTGAGCATCGGATGGTTAACAACGCAATTGAAAAGGCTCAGCGCAAAGTAGAAGGGCGTAACTTCGATATCCGTAAGCAATTGCTGGAATTTGATGACGTTGCAAACGATCAGCGCCAAATTATTTACAACCAACGCAATGAATTGCTGGACGCTGATAATATTCGCGACACTATTACCGCAATTCGCGCTGATGTAGTTGAGGATATGTTGTTGGCTCACATACCTATGCAATCCATTGAAGACCAGTGGGATATAGCAGGGTTAGAAAAACAAATTGAAATGGATTTTGGTTTACAAATTCCTATTGCAAAATGGTTGGAGGAGGATACTCGGCTGCACGAAGAGAGTTTGCGTAAAAAAGTGGTTGCTGAGATTCAAGCGGCTTATGACGCGAAATCAGAGCGTATTGGCGACATACTCTTAGAAATTGAAAAGCAAGTGATGTTGCAAGTGTTGGATAATTCTTGGAAAGAACAGTTGTCAAATATGGACCAACTCCGTCAAGGGATTAACCTGCGTTCTTACGCACAAAAAAACCCGAAACAGGAGTACAAACGCGAAGCTTTCGAATTGTTCCAAAGCATGTTGCATAGTGTTAAGCGGGAAACTGTCCATTTAATGGCGCGCGTAGAGCCTATATCGCGCGAGCAAATGGAAGCCATGGAGTTGCAACGTCGTGAAGAATTGGCGCGTCAAAAAATGCAATTGCATCATGAGGAAATGGCCGCTATGGGGCAACCTCTTGCGCAGCCGAGTGTTCAGCAAAAATTGACACACTCACCGATTGTACGTGAAGGTAGAAAGGTTGGCCGTAACGATGCCTGCCCCTGCGGCTCAGGTAAAAAATATAAAAGTTGTCATGGACAGCTTGAATGATAAATGTTTAGCCAGAAAGATTTACGGTTAATTTTATAAAGAGATTTTTATTATGGCTGTTGGTGAATATCCGTTTCCAAAAATGCACCCGGTTAAGGGTGTTAAGTTAACCGCTGTTTGTGGTGGGATCAAAAAAGTAAATCGTCGCGACGTGGTTTTATTTGAATTGGCTGAAGGGAGTCGTGTAGCCGGAGTTTTCACAAAAAATGCCTTTTGTGCGGCGCCAGTCACGGTTTGCAGAGAGCATTTGGCAGCGGGGGATATCCGGTTTTTGATCATTAATTCAGGTAATGCAAACGCCTGTACCGGTGAGCAAGGTGTGCGTGATGCTAAAGCTACCTGTGCGGCTATTGCAAAACTGAAAGGGGTAAATGCCGCGCAAGTATTACCATTTTCAACAGGGGTTATTGGTGAGCCTTTACCCTTGGAAAAAATTATCGCGGTGATTCCTGAGGCGTTGGAAAAGGCCAATGAAAACGGGTGGGATGATGCCGGTGCAGGCATCATGACCACCGACACGCGTGCCAAGGGCTTCAGTGAACAGTTTGACTATCAAGGTAAAACGATTACCGTGAACGGCATTGCTAAGGGCGCCGGAATGATCAAGCCTAACATGGCCACTATGCTGGGTTATATTGCTACCGATGCGAAAATTGCACAGTCTTTGTTGCAAGATATTGCGCGTGAAGCGGCTGATAAATCATTTAATCGCATCACGATTGATGGCGATACTTCAACCAATGATTCGTGTATTTTAATGGCGACTGGCCAAGTTGATGTGCCAGAAATTACCGAAGCCGCGGGCCCTCTGTATGAAAAATTACGCGCAACAATTTTTGCGGCACACATTCACTTAGCGAAAAGTATTGTGAGTGATGGTGAGGGCGCTACTAAATTTGTCACGGTGGCCGTTAGCGGTGGCGCTAATCGCGGGGAATGTTTAGCCGTTGGTTATGCCGTTGCGCATTCCCCATTAATTAAAACAGCACTTTTTGCATCGGACCCTAATTGGGGAAGAATAGTGGCGGCCATTGGTTATGCTGGCGTAGAAAATCTTGATGCCACTAAAGTGCGGGTACACTTGAACGATGTACTTATTGTTGAAAATGCTGGCCGTGCCGCATCCTATACCGAAGCGCAAGGGCAAGCCGTGATGAGTGGTGCTGAGATCGGCATTAATATTCATCTTGGGCGTGGAGACTTTGCAGAAACGATTTGGACTACGGATTTATCTTACGACTATGTGCGCATTAATGCCGATTATCGTTCATAAAAGTTGTGTTCTGTGGCTAATCTTATTCATGTAGCGGTCGGGGTAGTTATTGGTGATGACGAAAAAATTCTCATTGCCAAGCGCCCCCTTCAAGTTCATCAAGGCGGCTTGTGGGAGTTTCCCGGTGGAAAAGTTGAACTTGGCGAAACCCTAGCTCACGCACTTCAGCGTGAACTACGAGAAGAATTAAATATCACCGCGTTAGTCACCGAACCCCTTATAAAAATTCGCCATACTTATAATGACCCGCACGGCGATAAAACGGTCTTGTTAGATGTTCATAAAGTTACGTCATTTTCTGGCGTGCCTCATGGCAACGAAGGCCAACCGATTCAGTGGGTTCTGCCAAATCAATTATGCGAATACGAATTCCCAGCCGCTAATAATCCCATTATTACCGCTATTAATTTGCCTCGCCGTTTATTAATTACCGGTAGCGCAAGTTCAGATGATGAATATCTGAGTCGCATACAACGCGCGTTGGAAGCGGGTATACGCTGCGTACAATTGCGCGTACAAAACCCAAACACGCCACAGTTTTTTTTACTGGCCGAAAAAACCTTGGAGTTGTGTGATCGCTATTCGGCAAAACTTATTCTCAATACTACCCCACAATTTTTTTTAGATAACGATGCTTCACGTTATCACTGCGGGCTTCATTTGAATGTAAAGGAATTAATGCGATGCGAAGAGCGCCCCATCGCTAAATCAACCTTATTCGGCGCCTCATGTCATAACGCAACAGAAATTGCGCAGGCAAGAAAAATAAACGCCGATTATATTTTTCTTTCACCTGTGTGTGCCACGCCATCCCACCCCGGCGCGTCTGTGATGGGGTGGGAGAATTTTTCGCGGTTGATTGAATTCGTCGCTAGACCGGTGTTTGCGTTGGGTGGTATGTCCGAAGCAGATTTACCAAAAGCCGTATCGGCAGGCGCACAAGGTATCGCAGGAATTGGTGCCTGGTGGGGCTAATTTATTGCAGATAACGCCGATGAGATTTCTTAGCGTTACACAGTACATGCATGTGCCCCGCAATTATTTCTCATTCCGCACTAGCCTCTTCAGGCTCACTTCATATTGCACATGGCCGCAGCTTGACTCTCTCTTCCCAACTCGGTACCTTGCGCACCGAGGTGTTTGACGTGCCAATGGCTGGGATAGCATGTGCAAGGGTCAGATTAAATGGGAAGTTTGGTGCGCCATGAAAATGGCAATGCCAACACTGCCCCCGCAACGGTGAATGCAGTGACTGCTACAGTCATGCATGAGTCCGATACCAGCCTCCAACACTATGTTCACGATGTCGCGGAGGGCTACATCAGTGGAAATTCTGTGTTTTATCTGCTTTGTTGTGTAAAGCGTTGCGCATTTTTCCCACTTCCCCTCCCTCATCCCTATTTTGGATTGAGGATTCTTATGTTTAAAAAATCATTTAGATTCGGTTGCGTTACGGCTGCCTTTTTGTCGGTGTTTGTTGTGCATTCTACTTTTGCCGTCGATGAAAAAATTGAAACAATTTATATCAGTGCGACTCGCAGTGAGGGCCCCCAAATGCCCGTAGCGACGCAAATTACGGTCATTGATGCTGAACAAATTCGTATCAGCGGTGCAACAACCATCACTGAGGTGTTGCGTACGCAAGCCGGCATTCAAATTCAGGATGCTGATGGCAGTGGTGGCCGCAATGTAACTGTGGCGATGCGCGGATTTTCCGTAACGGCGGCCAACAACACCTTAATACTGGTGGACGGACGCAGACTCAACAACCCTAGTCTTGCCGGCCCCGCGTTAAATACAGTTGCGTTAAAAGATATTGAACGCGTTGAAATTATTCAGGGTAGCGCAGGGGTACTTTATGGTGATCAAGCCGTTGGTGGCGTCATCAATGTCATCACGAGAAGCGCACAGTCGGGAGAAATAAAAGGCTCGATTGGTGTAGAAAAAGGTACTGACAATCTAGAAAATTACACCGCCAGAGTTAATCAAGGCTTCAGTAGTGGTTTAAATTACAGTGTCAGCGCGCAAAAACGCAATGCCGATAACTTTCGCGATAACAACCAATCAGCTTCCACTAATGTGCTCGGAAATATAGGGTTTGACTTTGACGCCGGGGAAATATTTATTGAGCAACAAGTCATTAAAGATGATTTGCGTTTGGCGGGGTCATTATTAGATAGCGAAGTAATGGTTAACCCACGCAATACCAATTCACCCATGGATTTTTCCAATCAAGATACAGACCTAAAGCGTATCGGAGGTAGCGTGGAGTTGCTTAAAGGTTGGCAGTTACTAGGTGAGTATGCGGATCGCGACGAAAATACAGATGGGTATTTTTATGGAAATTTCACCCAGAATATGCGCGTGAAAAATGCGACGCCGCGAGTGGTTGGTCATATTGCAACAAGAAATGGAGTGAGTGTTCTAACAGTGGGGTATGACACCACGCAATCTTTTTATAAAGCAACAACCTTTTCGCAACCCGACTATCAGCAAGATGTCGATGGATATTATGGGCAGGTTATATACCCTGCGACACCGAGAGTTTCAGTTATCGGTGGTGTTCGTCATTCAAGTGTTGAAGATACAAATAAAAAAGGAAATACCCATAGGTCTGACAGTGTGAATGCTGGAGAAATTGGCGTGAACTTTCAAATTGATTCTGCTTGGCGAGTATTTGCGCGTTCAGCTGGTGGTTTTCGTTTTGCCAATGCGGATGAAAATGGTTTTGCATTGCCCGGCATAGATTTTTTAAATGTGCAAACCAGTCAATCACAAGAAGGCGGTGTTGCTTGGGTAGAAAAAACCGCAAGCGTTAAATACAGTATCTATAACATGGCGATTGATAATGAAATTACCTACGACCCGATTGCAGGGCGTAATATCAACTTACCGACATCAAAACGTCAAGGTTTTATGTTTGATGGCGATGTACAATTAAGTGAAGAAATTGGTTTGCGCGGTAACTACACTTATACAAATGCCTCCTCGACCTCCGGCGATCTTAACGGAAAAGCGGTACCGTTTGTGGCAAAAAACAGTGCAAATATTGGCATGATATTTACTATTGCGCACGGTGTTGTAACTTCTTTTGATGCAAATTACACCGGCTCACGTTTCCGCGCAGATGACTATGATAACGCCTCATCTAAAATAGATGCATTAACACTCTTTAATTTTAATATTATCTGGAGTATTGATGATGTTGAATTGGGTATTCGTGTAAAAAATATTACGTCTGAAAAATATTCAGATTACGATGGTATCTATGGGCAATATCCTCAGCCTAGTCGAACCTATAACGCCCGGGTGAGCTATCATTTTTAGTGCTAATTTTTTGCTCGCTGTCTTTTTTAACTAAGAAGACCGTGAGCACTTTATGTGAGGTTGGTTATGACAGATGAAAAGGCTCAGCGCCATCAAGAACGCATGCAACAGCGAAAAGACATTGTCGATGCAAAAATCGCACGCGCTACGGAAGATCGCGGTGTTGTGATTGTCTTAACGGGCGATGGCAAAGGCAAGAGCAGCTCTGGTTTTGGCACGGCATTGCGTTGCTTGGGCCACGGTTATAAAGTTGCCATAGTGCAGTTTATTAAAGGCACTTGGGAGTGCGGTGAAAAAAACTTTTTAACCGAAAGTATTTTCCGTGGTCAGAATGCCACACTTGAATATTTTGTGATGGGTACTGGCTTCACGTGGGAAACACAGAATGCTGAACAAGATAAAGCCGCGGCCGAACAAGTATGGGATGAGTGCGAGCATGTATTCAGTGACCCAGAGATACATTTGGTGTTGCTGGACGAACTGACGTATATGTTGAATTACAAATACCTCGATAAAGAAAGAGTACTTAACGCAATTCAACATCGTCCCATCAATCAAAATGTGATCATCACGGGGCGTGGAGCAAAGCAATATTTGCAAGACATTGCCGATACTTTTAGCGAAGTAAAAGCCGTTAAGCACGCCTTCGATAGTGGGATAAAAGCACAAAAAGGTATTGAATGGTGATGAGCCATTCTTGTGTTTACATTCTGCTGTTACGGTGAATGCTTCGCTTCTCTACTGCCGCATAACCGCTGTTGAACCACGATCTATTGGTTTTTTTGTAGAGTCAAGAGATTCGCGTGCTAAGTGTAGGGTTAATGATGTAGATCAGTTTTTCTTAAGAATTTTCTGCTAGAGTTTGCCTTCAAATGCTTTCGATGAGTTCAATTACGTGAGGTTTTGTATGGCTGAGAAGTATTCCCAGACAGTTAATAAATTTAATCCGGTGTTGATTTCGTTGCATTGGTTTATGGTTTTTCTCATAGTCGCGGTTTACCTTTGCATGGAGTTAAGTGACTTTTTCCCCAAGGGTAGTGAAGCGCGCGGCTTGCTAAAAAGTTTGCACTTTATGTTTGGATTGTCGGTGCTAATGCTGGTGCTTGTACGTGTGGTGGTGCGGCTTGCAACAACAGTTCCTGAAATTATTCCTGCGCCAAAACCCTTTGAAAAAATGGCGGCAAAAATTATGCATATCGCACTCTATGTATTTATGCTGTGCATGCCACTCGTTGGCTGGTTGATTTTGAGCTCACAAGGTAAATCTGTACCCTTCTTTGGGTTTGAGTTGCCGCCGCTAATTGGTGAAAATAAAGATCTGCAGGATATTTTGCGTGAGATTCACGAGATTGGTGCAACCATCGGGTATGTCCTTTTAGGTGGCCATGCCGCAGCGGGGCTTTTTCATCATTACGTCAAGAAAGATAACACTTTGTTACGGTTGTTATTTTCAAAAAAGTAGAGGATTTACTCTATGCGCCACGGGGAATTTCATCGGGTTCATCATATTGGTTGGTTGCGTGCGTCAGTGATGGGCGCAAACGACGGCATTATATCGACAGCAAGTTTGATGATGGGAATTGCAGCCGCGCAAGCTGAGCTTCATGCCGTGTTGTTGGTGGGTGTGGCCGGTTTGTTTGCTGGTGCGGTTTCAATGGCCGCGGGTGAATATGTTTCTGTACGATCGCAAGCAGATACTGAAACTGCCGATTTGGCCCGCGAGCGAGCTGAGCTGGAAGCTCACCCAGAAGCGGAGCTGCGCGAGCTTACAGAAATTTATGTTAAGCGTGGACTCGAACGCGAGCTTGCCCATCGAGTTGCTGTGCAATTAAGCGCGCAGGATGCGCTTGGGTCTCATGCGCGAGATGAGTTAGGAATAATAGAATTTATGGCGGCGCGACCCTTGCAAGCCGCCTTAGTCTCTGCAGTAACTTTTGCCTTGGGCGCGCTGCTTCCGCTTATGGTGGTGGTGCTAGCGGCTCAAGGTATTCTTGTTGCGCCCGATTTTTTAATTCCCGCCACGGTGATCGTATCCCTAATAGCTTTAATGGTATTGGGCGGCTTGGCGGCAAAGGTTGGCGGTGCTAATGTTTTGCGCGGTGCTTTAAGGGTATCACTCTGGGGAGCGCTAGCTATGTTGATTACTGGGATCGTTGGACATTTTTTTGGAATTGTTTTTTAGCGGTTTTAATTTATCCTTCGTTTGTCACATGGATGTATTTCTTTCGCCTCCTTCATGTCATCTAAATCTGCTTAGCTTTTGGTTTACAC
Organism: Gammaproteobacteria bacterium; assembly: GCA_043777855.1. Taxonomy (GTDB): domain Bacteria; phylum Pseudomonadota; class Gammaproteobacteria; order Pseudomonadales; family Cellvibrionaceae; genus Cellvibrio. The sequence goes on from JAYWHF010000313.1 coordinate 25,669, forward strand.
ACATATCAAAAAGAATCTTACGTTATCTAGCGGTAGATCATATTGAAGATAGAACTATTCCGCACAGTGTTGATGCGTTGTATCAAGGATATTCTATACTCTGTCAAAGGCAGCATTATTGGCGCTTAAAATCCTGTTGAATCAGGTGTGCTTAACTTTCTGAGAGATATATTGCGCAATACGGTGAGCCCTTTGCATTCGACTGTGGCGCCACTCGACGCCAAAATTTCCAAGGTTATTATTCATAGTAATCGTCTTGTATTTATGTTTAACGCTGTCGATATGATAGGTAAGTTTAGTCTCCAAGGGCATGTAGTGAAACGGTACATTCATGGGAAGCTTATGTGGTCTTTGCAACCATCGGATAACGCAAAAAAAATAGCGCGGCTAGTCACCGCCTTTGGAGTAAACCTAGCAACGCTGCTAAGTCTCTGCAGTGTAAGTTGGGTTGCGGCGGCGAACATACCCGAGCAACTTAATTTTCAAAATATTCTTGAAAATAAAGATATTATTTTCGGTGAAGGTTCATCTTTTCTTCAGGATAGCGAGGGCTTCATGTGGCTTGGCGGCGGTCATGCTCTCATTCGTTACGATGGCTATGAATTTAAGCAGGTTGACATCAATGTCAGCAATAACCCAAACGATTAGATTCCCTTGCAGTATGTTGAAACTTTATTTGAAGATAGCCACTACCAGCTGTGGGTAGGCACGAGAGCTGGGTTACTCTTATACAATTCACGCAAAGAAACACTCACGCCGGTTAAGGATGATGAAAGTCAAACGCTGAAATTATCACGCAGTACCCTAATGGAAATTATTGAATTGCCAACGGGAGAATTAGTGGCCGGATCAATGGCCGGTATTTACGTGATAGATCCCATTACGCATAAATACACGACTATAACGCCAGACCCTTCTAAGCCCCATGAGCTCAAAAGTGCTCACGTTGAAAGCGTGCTCTTGGGCGAGAATAATACAATTTGGTTTGGCACAGAAGCGGGCTTGGAAAAACTAAATTGGGCAACAAAATCTTTTACTTTTTACCCTATTAATTATGAAAATCCTGACTCTGCTGCAGATGCCAATATTATTGATATGGCTTCCGATCACAGCGGAAATTTATGGATCGCAACGAGGCATGGTTTGGTCCATTTTGACCAAAAAACTGCGCAACAAAAACGTTATCTTCACGATCAAACGAATAAATACAGCGTAAGCGATCAACAAACCACCCTCTAGCCAATTCACCCAATACCCACCAAAATTCAGCCTCCCTAATTCATCGGAGGCCTCATGCCAAAACCACTTA
>JAYWHF010000314.1:0-3574 GCA_043777855.1 Gammaproteobacteria bacterium
CGAGTGAGAGCGATATTAAAGTGTTGCGCCGCGATTCAGAAGGCATGCAAAAAGCGATTAGCTTTAACTACAAAAAAATTGAAGCAGGAAAAAATTTGGAGGATAACATCCTCATAAAAAGTGGTGATGTGGTAATAGTGCCATGAGTGTAACAGGCACATCCGGCGGCTATTTTCGGCGGCGTGGTTTGCCAAAATGGATAAGCGGATTTTTTTTCAGTGCAACCATGATTTTGTATGCGCTTGCCTCAGTCGTTACACAGGCTGCTGAAAACCGCCTCGGAGTTTCTCTGCTCGTTCAACAAGATCATGATGACAATTACTTGATGAATTCTAGTGAAAAACAAGCGCTTTCGGGGCTCTATTTGAAGCCGTCCCTAGGCTATAACCACGACGATGGCTTTGAAAAATTTTCTATCAATGTGCAGGGTTCAGCAGAACAATTTAATCGTTCTGAATACAACGTTAATAATCCTGTTTACTCGTTGGAATACAAGCGAGCGATGGAGCGGTCAACATTTAATCTTGGCTACGATGCGGTTCGTCAGTCAACCCGAATTTCAGAGCTTGCCGATTCGGGAAATATTGGCACAAACAATCAACAAATTAATACCGCCAGCGGCGGCTGGCAGTATCAGGTAAATCATAGGAATATGTTTTCTATGAGTGGTTCTTTGCAGGATACAGACTATGAAAGCGATACCTATGTTGACTTAAAAAATAAGGGTACACAGTTGGGGTGGCAAACTGATTTAAATGACCGGCTAAGTTTTTACACCGTTTTGTCTGGCACAGAATATGAATCAGGCTATGACGGAAATTTTCTCTTAGCGCCAAGGCGTATTCAAGGCTATCTCTTGTGCCCGCCAAACTTAAACGTAAAATCAGAAACCAACTGTGGCGACGTGAAACTGGCCGGAAATGCGGTAAATGGAACTACAACGTCGGGAATTCAGGCCGGCATTAAATGGGCGTTGCAAGAGCAGTTAAAATTTTCATTAGATGCGGGCGTCACCTATGTAGATACGAAACAAACCATAACAACACCAGAGTTTTCGGTGGTCTATGGCTCACCGATAGATCAAAACATTTTTTTTGGCGGAAAGCGGCTTATTAGCAGTGAATCAACCCTAACAACCAGCAACATGAGTATTAGCTATGTGTTGGAAGCATCTACTTATACGCTTAGTTTAGCCAGAAAAATTCGTCCGAGTAGCACGGGTACGTTAATGCGAAGCGAAAGCCTAGATTTTTCCATGATAAAATCACTTTCGGAAATTAACTGGGTAGAAATTATTTTTACAGCAGAAAATCTTTTAACGCTGGAAAACAAAACGGTTGGTGCCTCAGTGGTAGACCGAAGTATCTTTCAAAGTAACGTTAAGTATGGGCATCTATTGAGTAAAGCACTGACGGTAAGCGTTACTGTCGGCTATCGATATCTGGATGCCAATGACGTAAAGCCAGCGCAAGAAAATATTTTCAACAATGAGCCAACTGTGGCAAATGCATTATTGGGTGTGCTGGCAATAAGCTACACACCGAGAGAGTGGATATGGTAAGCACAACAAGCGAATACATGAATAACGATGCGGATGAGGAGGGCAGTAAATCCCTCACTGATTATTTAGCACTGGCGCGGCGCCGTAAGCGAATCATGCTGACCACGGGTATTGCCTTATTTATTCTGGGTCTTTGCATTGCAATGTTTTGGCCTGCAACCTATCGGTCTACAGCCGTTATTTTAATTGAATCTCAGGATATTCCGCCAGATCTTATTCGTTCAACAATTACGAGCTATGCAGTGCAACGCATCGAAGAAATTAGGCAGCGGATCATGACAACAGGAAATATAATGTCAGTCGTGCAACGCTTTGAGCTGTATACACAACGTGAGTTGAATCGGCTAACTCGTTCCGAAATAGCACGGGAATTTAATGATAATGTTTTAGTGGAACCAATTAGTGCGGATGTAATTGATCCACGCAGTGGTAATCCGACAAAAGCGGTTATTGCATTTAAGCTTGCGTTCAAAGGTGATGAGCCCCAAAAAGTTCACAAAGTGACTAATGAATTAATAACGCTCTATTTGAATGAAAACTTAAGAGGGCGTACTGAACAATCAAATAGCACATCAGACTTTTTATCCAGCGAATTACAATCATTGGACAATTTGTTGAAAGATCTTGAAAGCAAACTTTCAACATTCAAAGAGCAAAACAAAGGCAGCTTACCGGAGCTAAGCGGTTATAATTTAAATTCATTGGATCGCGGTGAACGAGAGTTAATTGATATCAGAACCCGTATTCAGGATTTGGAAAGTCGAAAAATTGAATTAGCATCGCAACTGGCGCAATTAAATCCTTCTGCACCAACCATTTTGGCGGATGGCAAGGCGGTATTAAGTGATTCAGATAGATTAAAGTCTTTGCAGTCAGAATATCGCCGTAAATCGGCTCTGTATAACAGCGACCATCCAGATCTATTACGATTGAATCGTGAAATTAATATCTTGCAAACTCAGGGCACTAGCGGTGATGCCAAAGAGGTCAGCAAACAACTTCAGCTTGCCCACGATCAGTTCGCGCAAGCCAAAGGTAAATACACCGAAGAGCATCCCGAAATAAAGCGGCTTAGTGACCTTGTTGCTAAATTGGAAACTGACATCAAGCAAGCCAACCGAAATACACCTGAAATTATCCCGGATAACCCGTCCTATGTTCTATTGGACACGCAGCTAAAATCCGTAGAGAGTGAAGTTGCATCGCTAATCACAAAATCGAAAATTGTAAAAGAAAATATTAAAGAGAGTGAGCAGCTGTTGCTTAAGGCCCCATCAGTAGAGAGAGATTACCAAGTGCTTCTTAGGGACTATGATAATACACGCTTAAAATATCGTGAATTGAGTGAAAAACAATTACAAGCGGAACTGGGTAAGAGTTTAGAGCAAGAGCGAAAGGGTGAGCGGTTTACGCTAATTCAACCGCCGGAAATTCCAGAAGAGCCGCTCAGCCCTAATAGATTCGCCATTGTATTTATCGCACTAGTACTTGCCATCGGTCTTGGAGTAGTGGCGGGCATCATTGCCGACGCAATAGATCCTAAAGTCTATGGCAAAAAATCGATAGAAGCCATTACAGGAATACCGGCTTTGGTGCTCGTGCCTTTCTTTGAAATTCCAATCGACGAGGGTGTACGTAGAAAATCTATGTTCACGCTAATGGCTGGGCTGTTGTTGCTCATGATAATTTTTATCGCGCTATTTAATTACTTTGTAAAACCACTCGACGTCACCTGGTTTCTTTTGTTGCATAAACTTGGCCTAAATTAAAAGATATTCACTATGGAACACATTCAAGCGATCGAAAAAGCACGCAGCGAGCACGAAGGCATAATAGGTCATAGCACTGATTTTGATGGTGGCAATGATTCTGAATCTGTGGCGAACAAGACAAATCAGCGCCGCAGATTCAACGCATCAAGTGACGTTGAATATTCAAAAACGCGAAGAATATCAATTTCAGATGCCGAGCTAAAAGAGCGAAAACTATTTGCAGGTTTTGCTCATGATGCCC
>JAYWHF010000315.1:0-9943 GCA_043777855.1 Gammaproteobacteria bacterium
GTTAAGAACTTGTTCGAGCGTTGGCCATATATTGATGCCGTAAACATCTGCCTCACCAGTCGGGTTCTCAAGGCTGTTGAATTGGCTATCTAGCAGCAGTGGTGACATGAAATGGCCCTGACGATTGTTAAGTCTGGCTTGAATGAGGGATTTATCACCGTTTAAAAACAAGAAAATGGTGCGTAAACCCGTTTGACGCAGTTCATTGCGATGCTTTCTTTTAAGGCCTGAAAACGCGAGAATGACGCTAGTCTTTTCGGATGCGCAATGCTCTAAATGTCGCTTTAGGGTGGCGACCCACGGATCGCGCTCTTTGTCCGTTAGCGCAACGTTTTTGCTCATTAGCTCCCGGGCTTCTGCGCTGTGGAAATTGTCGCCGTCCAGATAAGTGTAGAGGTAATGCGCTGCTAACGCCTGAGCTAGAGTAGATTTACCGCTGCCAGAGACGCCCATAACAATAATTAGTTGTGATGTTGGCTCTGGGTTAGATATTGAATTGTATCGTCTCATGTGAAAGTCTTTACGGGTTAACGTAGTTTGTAGTGGTTGGCTAACGAGCTTGTTGTACAGAATAACACGGGCTTTTGGTAGCGCAATCATTTATTTTATGTTAGCGTGTATACAGGATAACAATAAGTTAGAAATAGGAAAGTAATTTCTGTGCTTTATTGAATTTTATTACTTAGAGGCCCGAGGTCGTTGCTATGAGAAAGGCTAAAAACAGTTCAGATAAAAAGCTTACTTTAATTGATGTTGCTCTCGCTGCTGGCGTGAGTGCTATTACCGTATCGCGGGTAATAAATCAGCCTGAGAAGGTTTCTGAGGTTCTACGTGAGCAGGTGCAAAAGGCAATAGATGCTCTGGGTTACATTCCCAATCAATACGCGAGCTCACTGGCGTCGGCAAAATCTAAAGTCATCGGTGTAGCCATTCCATCACTTAGCAATACGGTTTTCACCGATGTGTTACGTGGAATTTACGACGTTATGGGCGTTGCTGGCTATAAGGTGCTCATGGTGGATACCAACTATTCTCCGCTAGAGGAGGAGAAGATGATAAGAACGCTCCTGAGCCAATCTCCTGAAGCGATGATCATTACTGGTGGTGATCAAAGTCGCGCCTGTCAAAATATACTGCAACGCGCGCATGTACCCATAGTGCAGATTATGGAGTTGCTCGCAGAACCCTTGGATATGAATATAGGATTTTCTCACTCGCAGGCAGGATATGATGTCGCGACTCACCTCTTGAACGGGGGGCGTATGCATGTCGGTTTTATCGGGGCGCGCATGGATCCTAGGGCGCAGCAGCGGTTGCACGGCTTTCGGGCATCGTTGGAAGAAGCGGGTAAATTTAACGACAATTTGGTGCTAACGACCGAGGAGCCCTCTTCGATTCGAATTGGTGGGGAATTGTTTAAGCAGTTGCTGGGTTCGACGAATGGTATTTTGGACGCCGTTTTTTGTGCGAATGATGACTTGGCGTTGGGTGCGCTATTTGAAAGTGAGCGAATGAATATTCGTGTACCCGACGATCTTGCTATATGTGGCTTTAATGATATTGAAGCCTCCCGATATGTTAATCCATCGCTAACTAGCGTCTACGTTGGACGCTATGAAATGGGTGTGAGAGCTGCGGAAATGGTAGTCGCCCGGCTTAACGGTGTTTTGATTGAAAATGTGGTTGATGTTGGATATGAAATAAAAAAACGCCAATCGACTGAACAAAAATAAATTAACTAGAAATTTCAAAAGGTAATCTGATGTCAGTGTCCAAGCTATCCTGGAATGAAAAAATTGGCTACGCTTGTGGCGACATGGCGTGCAATTTTTATTGGCGATTTTTCGATTTATTCTTGTTATATTTTTACACGGATATATTTGGCATTCCAGCTGCTGTTGCAGGTACGCTTCTGGTGGTGACCCGCACAATTGATGCGTTCAGCGATCCTGCTATTGGAGCTTGGGCAGATCGTACTCGTACTCGCTTCGGAAAATTCCGACCATTTTTACTCTGGGGAATTTTGCCTATTACCTCTGCAGGCGTGTTACTGGTAACTGTTCCTAACTTAAACGAAGATGGAAAAATATTTTGGGCCTACGGCACTTATATTTTCATGATGCTCTCTTATAGTTTCATCAACATTCCCTACGGTGCCTTATTAGGCGTTATTACCTCCGACAGTCAGCAGCGTACAATTCTCACCAGTTTTCGCTTCATTGGCGCGTTTACGGGCGGAATAATTGTTTCAAAGTACATGTTACATTTGGTGGACTTTTTAGGGCAGGGCAATCAGAAGCTTGGTTGGCAACTGGCCATGGTGACTTTTGGTGTAGTCGCTGCATTGCTTTTTCTGATAGCTTTTTTAACGACGAAAGAGCGAGTAGAGGCGCCTGCCAACCAGAGCAGCACTGTAACGCAAGATATTAAAGATTTAGTCAATAATCGTCCTTGGGTAGTTCTATTTTGCCTCGCATTAATTGTGATGATTACAATTACATTGCGAGCAAGTTCGGGCATCTACTACATCAAGTACTATGTGGGTCGGCCAGATTTAATTGAGAACTTTAATACGGCCTACATTGTTTCATTGTTATGTGGCGCGATTGTAACGCCTTGGCTAACGCAATTTATCGATAAGAAAAAATTGCTTTTGTTGCTAATGACGATAGTTGGAGTGTTATCTTTTTTATTTTTTCTGGTTCCAAAAGATCAAGTTGGGCTAATTTTCGCGTTGCATATTGGGATAGGTTTTGCGCTGGGGCCAAAATCGCCCTTGGTTTTTTCAATGTATGCGGACACGGCTGATTACACAGAGTGGCAAACAGGGCGTCGCGCAACGGCGATGACTTTTGCTGCAGCTACGTTTTCGCAGAAGCTGGGTGGCGCGTTGGCGGGTGGCGGCGCTGGTTGGTTACTTGGTTATTATGGTTACGTCGCAGGGAAGATTCAGTCAGGGGCATCGGAGACTGCAATTATTAGTCTGCTTACAATATTTCCCGGTATTTTCGCGTTTCTTTCAGTTATTGCCGTTTGTTTTTATGATTTGGATGAAAAAAAAGTAGCGAAGATTCAGTTAGATTTGGCCGAGCGCAAAAAAGAGTTTTCAGTAGACATAACGTAGGCTTCTATTTAATTTTTCTTGAAAATATATAACGGCTTTCTAAAACTATTCTTATCTTTAAGGAGGTAATGATGTTGCGCCCAACGCTTGGCGGCGAACGCTATGAATTATCAAGCCCTACGGCTATGCCGCGTGCAGCAGGTTTTTTGTGGAACCGAAAAATGATGCTGCAGGTGACTTGTCGCGGTTACGCGGTCGCGCAGTTTATGCAGCCAGAGCCCGCCAAGTATGCCTACGCGCCCAATCTTGAAGCAAAAACTTTTATGCAACCAGAGCAGCCTTATTATGCGCATCATCCTGGGCGCTTTTTTTATATAAAAGATGAATTGACGGGCGAAATATTTTCGGCGCCGTTCGAGCCTGTGCGCGCGAAACTGGACAGCTTTAACTTTTCGGTTGGCAAGGGTGATATTGCTTGGGTTGTCGAGTGCTTGGGGCTTCGTATTGATTTAAGCGTAAGTTTACCGGTTGAGGATGTTGTTGAACTCTGGTCGTTGAAAGTAACAAATATTTCTCGCCGAGCACGTAAATTAAGTATCTATTCTTATTTTCCGATCGGTTATATGTCTTGGATGAACCAATCCGCAGAATATCGTCCAGACTTGTCTGGGCTGGTGGCGAGTTGTGTGACGCCTTATCAAAAAGTCGCCGATTATTTCAAGAATAAAAGCTTTAAAGACAAAACATTTTTTTTGTGCGAGCAGCAACCTGATTCTTGGGAGGCTAATCAAAGCGCTTTCGAAGGTGAGGGTGGTCTACATGCCCCTTCTGCGCTGCAGCTGAGTGAGCTGAATAAAGGCGAAGCAAACTACGAAACTCCTGCAGCTGTGGTGCAGTACCGTGTTGAAATAGCAGTAGATGAAGAGCGTAGTTTTAGATTTCTTTTTGGCCCGGCATTTGATGACGCGGAAATTATTCGTGTCCGTAGTAAATACCTAAGCGCGCAAAAGTTCATGGCTTGTCAGAAAGAATATTCCGATTATCTCAAGCAAGGTCTCGGTTGTTTGCAAATTGAATCTCCGGATAAAGACTTGGATAACTTTGTGAATCATTGGTTGCCACGTCAGGTGTTTTACCATGGTGATGTAAATCGTTTAACGACAGATCCGCAAACTCGCAATTATCTGCAAGATAACATGGGTATGTGCTATTTAAAGCCGTCAGTGGCTCGTGCTGCTTTTTTACATGCGCTTAGTCAGCAAGAGGCAAATGGTGCAATGCCGGATGGAATTTTGTTAAGCGAGGGCGCAGAACTAAAGTACATTAATCAAATTCCCCATGCGGATCATTGTGTGTGGCTGCCCGTTTGCTTAAAAGCCTATCTGGATGAAACGAATGATGTCGACATTCTGGATGAAATAGTTGATGGTTCTGAGCGTGGAATATCATCAAGCGTATTTGATCGTATTAGTCGAGCGATGGACTGGCTGTTGAGCGCGCGCGACCATCGAGGGCTAAGTTTTATTGCTCAGGGCGATTGGTGTGACCCAATGAATATGGTGGGTTACAAGGGAAAAGGCGTTTCGGGCTGGCTGTCTGTGGCGGCGGCTTATGCATTGAATCTTTGGGCAGATATATGTGCGCGACGAGATAATCCAAATTCGGCTCAGCATTATCGCTTGGGTGCAAAATCCATTAATCACGCCGTTAATAAATATCTGTGGGATGGCAGTTGGTTTGCCCGTGGTATTACGGACGACAACGTTGTTTTCGGCGTAGCTAAGGATGTTGAGGGGCGTATTTTTTTGAATCCTCAAAGTTGGGCGATTTTGAGTGGTGCTGCAGATGCTAGCCAATACCCGAAAATGTTCGAAGAGATTAATAAACAATTGGTTACGCCCTACGGAGTAACAATGTTTGCGCCCGCTTATACCGCTATGCGTGACGATGTTGGCCGTGTTACACAGAAGTATCCCGGCTCCGCTGAGAACGGGTCGGTTTATAATCACGCAGCGATATTTTATATTTTTAGTTTGTATAGTTTGGCCGGTAAGACGACCTTTGGCGAATCTTTGCATGCGCAAGGCATGAGTGCAGGCGATATTGACCTTAATGGCTGCGCTTACAAGCTGCTGAGACAAATGATTCCGGGCCCAGGTGAAGCTGATTATTTGCAGCGCGGACAATTACCGGTGTTCATCCCAAATTATTATCGCGGCGCCTATAAGCAGTATCCGCGCACCGCGGGTCGCTCGAGCCAGCTATTTAATACAGGAACTGTTGCATGGGTATATCGCTGTTTAGTGGAGGGTTTATGCGGTTTAAAAGGCGATACCGATGGCTTAACGGTAAACCCTCTGCTGCCTAAAGAGTGGGATCAATTGAAAGTAGTGAGAAAATTTCGTGGGGCAACATTTCACGTACATATTCGGAGGACGGGCGTTTCTGAAGTGCGAGTGACGCAAGATGGGGAGCTCCTGAGTGAGGCAAAGATCAGAAATATTGTTGAAGGTAAAGAGTATGGTTTGGAGGTGTGTATCCCTTAAGGCATAACCAATGCTCCCTAGGCATAAAACCAAAAGGCGCCATGGAGGCGCCTTTTTGCTAAGGTCTTAGCATATTATTTTTTTGTGGCTGGTTTCTTTTCGAGCTTTTTAACGACGGATTTTTTTTCGGGAATCTTTTCAGGCTTCTTTTCAAGTTTTTTTTCAGGTTTTTTTTCAGATTTCTTGTCTAGTATCTTTTCAGGAACTTTTTCAGGCTTCTTTTCAGGTTTCTTTTCAGGTTTCTTTGTAATAATTTTTTCTGATGGCTTCTCTGCTTTCTGGGCACTTTTTTTCGCGGGCGCGGGCACTTTCTCTGGAGCCGTTTTCTGTGCTTTTCCAGGCTTCGCCGTTGGCTTGGATGCCGGAGCTGGAGCTGGAGTTGGAGTTGGAGTTGGAGTTACAGTTTTCGTTTCAGGTTCTTTTGGTGTTTCTTGTGTTGGCAATTTGGCCGCTTTTGGTTTGCTCGGTTTACTTTTTCCGGTGCCCGACGCGGCAAGATTTTTGACAATAGCAAGGTATTTTATCCAAGCTTGTTCGACGGGGCTTTTTGGGGCGCTTTGATTGGCGATTACTTTGAGAATATGGAGGTCCTCGGGTGTTGCGTCCGAGACCTCATCAATAGCAAGCGCCGTTATCAAAGTGCCATGCTTGCGAATAAGGCGAGCTTGGATGTCAGATAATCCGCCTTTTTCGAATCCATCGGGGAAGCGTGTAGGGTCTTGAAAAGCCTGCTTAAGGTAGTGATCTCTAGGCAGCATAGCGATATCTCCGTCTTTAGTATGTGCGCTCGTTTTTTATAGGCTACCGCCAGTAGGTTGGCGGCCAAATTTCTGTGGCGAATGTAATCTGTTTTCACAATACTGTATAGATGAATTTTGAGGCTTTGCCAGTAAGGGATTTGGTTTATGAAAAACTAGGCGAAAAAAAACCAGCTAGCGCTGGTTTTTTCGAAGAAATCGGGCTGCTTTCCTGAGCTAGATAAAATATCTGCCCAATGCTTTATTACGCAGCCATTGCTTTAATCTTCGCGTTTAACCGGCTTTTATGGCGAGCAGCTTTATTCTTGTGAATAAGGCCTTTATCGGCAATGCGGTCTATAACAGCGACGGCTGAAACGTAGGCTGCTGTTGCGGCAGCCTTATCGCCAGCTTCTATCGCTGCAATGACTTTCTTAAGATAGGTGCGCCCCATTGAGCGCATGCTGCCATTTTGCTTGCGAGCTTTTTCGTTTTGGCGCGCGCGTTTTTTAGCTTGGGGAGTGTTTGCCACCGTGGTGCTCCTATCTATAAAGATAAATTTTGTAAATTCTGATTGAAAAATAGAGAGTTACAGACGCGTGTTTGGTCTGGAATCAAGGACGCGACATTATCCTGTTTTTCCGCGAGCTGTCAACCTGTAATCTTGGCAAATGTTTGGAGGGTGGAGGGTTTTTCGCTTCCCTGATCAGGGCCTGTCGTCTTATCGCGAGCGCATTTGGCGAATTATCGACATTGCTTAATCGAGTCTTGATTCTGCAATAATTTGTTTTTGTCTTATTGGCGAGCTGACTATTTATTTCTTCAAACTATTTGGCGACATGCTAATATTCTGCCTGCCCATAAATCTCAGCCCCATGGAAGAGTGGTAAATGACCAATTCGAAAGATACTCCTTCTCCGCCCAATAATCCGCCGTCTTTATCTTCGGAAGATAACAAGACGCGCGTGGTAGCTGCGCGCGCGCCGGGAGTCACTCGCGATTTACAGGCAAAATCGCCCGAACCCACTCCGAGTTCGGCTGACGTTGAAAAAACTCGAGTATCGACACAGTATAAAAATATTAGCCATAGTCAGCATACCTCTTCTGGTTTCGCTGAAGCTCGGTCAATTGCTCAGCATGCGCAGGCAGGCAGTGGTAGCGGCAGCCTGTTGAAAAAACGCTTTCTCTTAGATGTAGTGTTGGGCGAAGGCGGAATGGGTACCGTTTATAAAACCAAGGATTTACGCAAAGTTGAAGCAGAAGACCCTAACCCTTACATAGCGACCAAGGTGTTAAACCAAGCGTTTAAAGACCATCCCAATGCATTCGTAACCTTGCAGCAGGAAGCGGCTAAATCGCACGCACTGGCGCACCCAAACATAGTTACAGTGCATGATTTTGATCGTGATGGTGACACCCTGTTTATGACCATGGAGCTGCTGGACGGGGAGCCACTCGACCGTCTTATAAAAGCCCAGCTGAAAAAAGGTTTAGCAAAGGAAAAGGCGTTGAGTATCGTTCGCGATATGTGCGCAGCACTCGCCTATGCGCATCAGCGACATATCATTCACGCCGACTTTAAGCCCGGCAACGTATTTGTTTGCAGCGATGGCACCGCAAAAGTGTTGGATTTCGGTATCGCCCGTGCCGCGTCTAAAGAGACACAAAAGCATAAGTTTGATGCGGGGCAATTGGGCGCGCTTACGCCGGCTTATGCCACGATTGAAATGGTTAACAATGAGTCGCTTACTTTTGCTGATGATGTATATGCGCTCGCGTGCGTCACTTATGAAATATTGACGGGGCGCCATCCCTACGACAGTAAATCAGCATTTGAAGCAAAAGAGTTAGGCTTGAAGCTGGTTCCCGCCGAAAACTTGAACAAAAAAGAATGGAGAGCCCTGAGTCATGCCCTTGCGTTGGATAAGAATCTACGCACGGCAACGGTGCTGGAATTTATGGCCGAGTTGTTTCCGCGTGGACGATCCATTGCGTTAATTACTGCTATTGGTTTGTTAGTTATTGCGCTGGGTGGCGTTGCTTGGTTTGCCTACAGTCAGCATAATGAAAAACTAAAAATAAAGAACACAATCGCCGAGAATATAGAGCAGGCTCAAACCTGCTTTGCGCAGAGTGATTTTTCCTGCGCGCTTGAGCGGGGTATGGTTGCCGTAAATTTGGATGCCAATAATAAAGTAGCGGTGCAGTTGGTAAAAGCGGCGCAGTTAGCGCAAAAAAAGCAGAGCGACGTTCAAGAAGTGACTAATTTGTTAAGTGACGGTGATACCTGCCTCGCTGCACAAGATCATGCCTGCGCACAGGTGAAGGCGCGTGAAGTTTTGGCGCTCGACGTCAACAATCTGCGGGCAGGACAATTGTTGAATGCGGCGAATAGTATGGCGCAAGACAAGGTTATTCGTGACTATGTGCAGCAAGCCGATACTTGCTTATCCAATAGAGATTTTGTTTGCGCTGATCTTTTTGCAAAGAAGTCGGCTGACCTAAACTCGGAGCATTATGCGGTGGTAGAATTGCAGCGAAAATTGCAAGCCGTGCGCGAACAAAGTAACTTGGCCAAGCAAGCCCAACAGCAAAAAATCAATACACAGTTACAGCTAGCGCAAAATTGTTTGTTGCAGCGAAAATACGATTGCGCAATTAAGCAAGCGGATTCCGTGTTGTTGCTGGATGCTGCTAATAGCCAAGCCATGGAAATTAAGCAGACAGCCGCTGCGACGGCGCAGCAGGGGCGTGACGCGGAGGGGAAAGTCGAGAAAATTTTGACGCAAGCGCTAGATTGTTTAGATAAACAGAAAAACTATAGCTGTGCAATCGCCAAAGCAGAAGCCGCGCTGGATCTAATGCCAAACAATCCCAGTGCCATTGCAATAAAGACTCGCGCGCAGGAAACTCAGCGAAAAATTAAAGAAACCGGTTTTACCATTAAATAAGTTGTCAACTAAACAGGAGTAATACGTATGAAAAGTTTTATTGGGGTTTTAATTATAGCTACGTTAGTGAGTAGTAACAGCCATGCATTTAGCCTAAATGATGTAAAAGGCGCGGTTGATAAATCTGACAAATGTAAGAGTGGTGATCAGGCTTGTAAAAATCGCGAGCATTTATTGGGAGCTGCGAAAGTTGCGGTAATTGCGGTTGCTGCGAAACTCATTGTCGACATGGTTGTGGAATATAGGACCAGTAAAATAACTGACGAGGATAAAGTTGTGCAAGAGTATCGGGCTGGTCATGATAGGTTGCCCGAAAAGCCGTTAGCGTCAGTTTATAAAACAAGTACATTGCCCAGCAATGTTGTTCAGTCCGGTAAAAAAGTGGTTATTCAGTCTGACATGGTTGTTGTGCCTGGGCGCGAACAAAAAAGCACGCTGATCGAAGAGAAAATAGTAATTTTTGATAATGAAGACAACAAGAAAGAATTGAAATCCTTAACTAAAGCGGTCAACGAAGAAACTAAGCGTGCAGGGCGTTACGCCAATGAGTTTTCGTTTACCTTGCCAGAGGGATTACCTCAGGGAGTTTATCCAATTAAAACGACGCTGTTGTTGAATGGGCAAGAAGCAAACGCATCCAGTAAC
>JAYWHF010000316.1:0-3550 GCA_043777855.1 Gammaproteobacteria bacterium
CGTCCGCTGGGGCTTAAAGCGAAAACGCACCACCAAACGATTGATAAAAGGCCCCATCAAACCGCCAATTTCTAGTTGATTGCGCGACGATACCGGCACGCTCACCAGAATGTCGTTCTGACGGCTATAGCGATGTAGCATCAGCGCATGCAGGCCTAAGATGACCATAAATAACGTGCCGCCCTGACGGCTGCTAAGCTCTTCAAGGGATTGAAGCAGTGGTTCATCAAAGTAAAATTTGATGCCTTCTGCACGGTGCGATTGATGGGACGGGCGCTCTTTATCAAGTGGCAAATCCAATACCGGTAAATCGCCGCCTAACTGCTGTGCCCAGTAGCTCAGTTGCTTTTTCACGGCATCACTTTCAAGCCACTCTTTTTGCCAAGCGGCATAATCAGGGTACTGCACTGGCAGCGCGGGTAAGGGGTTAGGCAGGCCTTGTGCGTAGGCGTTATAAAGGCTGCAGAGCTCTTTGAGAAAAATATCAAACGACCAACCGTCAAACACCAAATGGTGGATCAACAAGGACAGCACGTAATCCTGCTCAGCCAGTTGAATAAGGCGCGCGGTAAAGAGCGGGCCTTTTTCGGTATCAAAGGGCGTTGCTGCCGCTGTGCGCAAGACCTGCTTTAACTCATCCAGATTGCTCGCACCCAATTGTGCCGCCGGCACCGGGGTGAGATCCAAAGCAAGCGTGTTGGCAATATCCACGGTTAATTGGCCGCCTTGCGTGCGAAACCCTGCCCGTAAAATTTGATGCCGCTGTGCAATGGTGTTCAAGGTCGCCTGTAACGCCGCCACATCTAGCGCGCCGCGTAAGCGAAATGCGGCCGGCAAGTTGTAAGCGAAAGAATCCGGTTCTATTTGCTCCAGATACCAAACGCGCTGCTGCTGGGTAGACGCAACCGCCACCGCTTCCGCTTCCGCTGCGCGCGGCTGGATTTTGCTCTGGGTGTTTCCCTGACGCGTCGCCTCATCAATGACAAGCGCCAATTGCCGAATACTCGGCGCTTCAAATAACTTGCGCAGACCGAGATTAACGCTAAAAAGATGTTTCACGCGGGCAAACATTTGGGTGCCCAGCAATGAGTGGCCTCCCAACTCGAAAAAATCAGCCGTCACGCTGATGTGTGCCAACCCGAGAATCTCGCGCCAGATGCCGAGCAGCTGCTCTTCTACCGGGTTTGCGGGCAACACCAGATCACTTGCGCTGAGCTCGCCAATAACCGGCGCGGGCAATAGCTTACGATCCACCTTACCGCTTGAGGTGAGGGGCATAGACGACAAGGTTACAACATGTTGCGGAACCATATAGTCCGGCAAGTAGGCTCGCAGATGATCGCGCAGCGCTTGAGTTTCAGGGGCTAAACCATCGGCCGTTACCATATAGGCAACAAGGCGCTGATCATTTTGGCGATCTTCACGGGCCAAGACTATAGCCTGCATTACGCCGGGGTATTGATTAATCACCGCCTCAATTTCACCCAACTCAATGCGCTGACCGCGTACTTTTACTTGGAAATCGTTGCGTCCGATGTATTCCACCACACCATCATCACGCAGGCGTACCAAGTCCCCAGTACGATAAACCCGCCCTGAAGAGCCTAGGTCACGAGAACTGTGGTCAAAAGTGCTCGGCGCAAAAGAGCCAGGCGCTAAAACATCCTGCACAAATGGGTCGGCAATAAAGCGCTCGTCGGTGAGGTCAGGACGATTCACATACCCGCGCGCTACTTGTACGCCGGCCAGTAACAATTCACCCGGTACTCCGGGCGGTTGCAATTTGCCGTGTTCATCAACCACATATAAGCGCGTATTCGCTAAAGGATAACCGATAGGAACCGTCGTTGACGCATCGCCCTGCCCGCACCGCCAATAGGTCACGTGAATGGCGGCTTCCGTCGGGCCGTAAAGATTCCACAGCTCTACGTCGGGAAACGCCGCCAAGAAGCGCGCCTCTAAATCTTTCGTGACCGCCTCACCGCTGGCCAGAATGCGAACCAAGCTCGGGCAGGTGCGTTGCTCAGCCTCCTGCAAAAACAAATACAACATCGATGGCACAAAATGCGTGTGTGTAATCTTGTATTGGTTAATCAGCTCAATGAGATAGGCCGTTTCTTTGTGCCCGCCCGGCTTTGCCATCACCAACTGGCTACCGGATATTAAGGGGAGAAACAACTCCCATAGCGATACGTCGAAGGTATAGGGAGTTTTTTGTAGAACTTTATCGGCCGTCGTCAGGGCAAAGGTTTCGCTCATCCAGAGCATGTGATTGCACACGGCTTGGTGTTCGTTCATCACACCTTTAGGCTTTCCGGTTGAGCCCGACGTGTAGATAACGTAGGCCAGCTGGCCCGGCGTAATGACCCGATTTGGCCGCTCGGACGAATAGCTCGTTAAGGTTTGCAACGCCGAATCAAGGGCGAAATGCGCAACATGCGCGGGCACAGCGGCACTAAAGCGCGATTGAATGAGCACCAGCGTGGCACTCGCCTCTTGAAGAATGTAGTCGATGCGTTCCGGCGGGTGTTCGGGGTCGAGCGGCAAATACGCGGCACCTGCTTTGAGTACCGCGTTGATGGCAATCACCATGTCGAGCGACCGCTCCATCATGATAGGCACCATGGTTTCGGGGCCCACGCCTTGGGCAATAAGGTAATGGGCCAAGCGGTTAGCCTGATGGTCGAGCTCTTGGTAAGTTAAGGCGACGCCTTCGGCAACTACCGCGATATGATCAGGAAATTTATCAACCGCTGTTTCGATCAAACCATGCAAACTGCCTGCACTCACGTAGGTTCGCTGAGCCTGATTCCAGCGCGACACTAAGGCTGCGCGGTCTGCGTCGAGCAATAACTCAATATCGCGCAAGAGCCCATTAGGATTGGCCTGCAGGCGCGAATAGAACACCGCCAGCTCGCTCAAACGCCGATCAATGGTGTTTTTTCGCCACAAAGCCGTATTGTAAGTACACTCCATAACGGCTGATTTTGCAGACAGCGTGATGTTCAAATTGATATCGAAATTTTCAAAAGTGCGCGGGTTTGAGCCAAACTCCATTTCCAGCCCTTGGTAGGCTTCACTGGCCGCGCCCTCTTGGTCAACGTTAAAAATAACCGACACCAGAGGCGGCTTGGCGGGGTCGCGCTCCGCTTTTATGGCCTGCAACAAGGTGCCATAGGTGAGGTACTGATGTTCAAATGCATCCAACATTTGCTGCTGAACCTTCGCAACTAACAGGTTGAATGTTTCAGTGCCGTCAAATTGAATATAAAGAGGAATAATATTCACGCAATGGCCGACCAAGCCATGCTCTTCTTTTGCTAATTGGCCCGCAAAGGGCACCCCCAACACTATGTCTTGGCTGCCGGAAAGGCGATGCAAATAGGCGGCGAAACCGGCCATAAGCGTGCTGATTAGCGTACTCCGGTTGGCTAATCCAAGCTTTTTTAGCGGGCCGATAAGGTCAAAGGGGAGTTCTTTATCGCGGCGTAACGCCGCAAACTGGCGCTGCAGCGGGCGCGCATTGTCGTAGGGTAACTCTAAGCTGGGC